>JASHUC010000022.1 GCA_030040235.1 Gammaproteobacteria bacterium
GTGAAAAGGCGTCGGCCACGACCGGCGCCGCGTTGCGGGTCGACGGGGGCGTTGTGCGAGCCATCGGGTGATCGGGCGCGAAAATCTCAGACGTAGCGCGGAATCGGCCCGACCTGTGGCGTGACGTTCTCACCGAGGCTGAAGAACAGCTCATCGACGTAGCACCAACCCCACCCTTCAGGCGGATCGTAGCCCTCGATGATCGGGTGCCGCGTCGCATGGAAGTGCTTCGTCGCGTGCCGTCCCTGTGATTGATCGCAGCAGCCGACGTGGCCGCAGGTGCGGCAGATCCGCAGATGCACCCAGTGAGTGCCCGTCTTGAGACACTCCTCGCAGCCGCGTGCGCTTGGGGTTACGACGTGAATCCCTTGCAAGTGAGTGCAGCGATCGCTCATGGCACGAACTCCGGTGTGGCGGGGACGGTGCACGGAGGATGCACTTAGGCTCGTTCCCGAGTGTTCCCCGGTCGATGTTACGCCCAGGCGTCAACGTGCGCGAACCCCGGCTCGACTCGCGCTAGACTGAGCTTCAGTGGGAAACCGCCTCCTCGTGCTTTACGGATCGTATCGGACCGAGCGTCAGGGAATCCGGCTCGCAGACTTTTGCGTCCGCAGACTTCTGGCGCGCGGAAACGATGTGGAGTTCATCGACGCCAAGGCCGTCGGCTTGCCGATGCTCAATCGCATGCTGAAGGAATACGAGCCCGGAACAGCGCCCCGCGCGATGGAGGAGCTCGGCGGCAAAATCCGGGCGGCCGATGGCTTCCTGTTCATCGCCGGTGAGTACAACTGGGGCATCCAGCCCGGGCTGAAGAACCTCACGGACCACTTTCTGGAAGAGTGGTTCTGGCGCCCCGCCGCCATTGCCAGCTACTCCGCCGGCCGGTTCTCCGGCACGCGCTCGAGCTACGCCTGGCACAACAGCCTCTCCGAGATGGGCATGGTAGTCGTCTCGAGCACCCTCGCCGTCGGCCCGATCGCCCAGACCCTGAACGAGGCGGGCGAACCGATCGGTCAGCCGGGGGCAACACTCGAGCGCTCGTTCTCGCGCTTCGCCGATGACTTTGAATGGTGGATGGAGGCTGCCAAAGCGCAGCGGGCGCGGCGCGCACCGCCTTTCTGAGGTACTCAACCGCAGCACCTTTGCGCCGTCTGTATGGGCGGGCAAGGGACACTTCCGTAGGAGCAGAACACACAGCAGTCCCCAGATTTCGGGCGTAGTACCTTCCCGCAGTTCGTACAGTCAAAGAGATAAACGCAGGCATCCGCCGGCATGACTTCGACCGAGACGTGCCCGCACTCGGGACATGTCAGCTCCGAGATCCTCGCCGGCGTCACGAAGCCCCCCGCACGGGTGGAAGCCTCGCGAGCAGTTGGTGCACCTCACCGGCATACGCCTTGCCGTCGAGGTGGCGGAAGGAGCTATGTTCGAGCGCCCACAATTGATGCATCAGGAGATGCGGCATCGGAGGCCCGGCAGCCGTCCAAGTGGCCTGCGGCCCGTAAATGAGCCACACGTCCCATGCATACACAGGTTTGCCGTCGTGTTTGAGGCCGGCAGCCTGGGCCAACGTTCGCCCGAACGTCCCGCTTGGATTCCAGTAGTTGTGCACGTGAGGATTGTGCAACAACGCCGCTGCTCGCGGAACATCCTTTGCCGTCGCGAATGGATGCAGTACCGGTACGTACACGACGAAGGTCTGCAGGCGAGGATCGCGTGTCCCCGCTAGGAGATCTTTATCGAGCTCATCGAGCCCGCTGAGGCACCCGGGACAGGTGGGATCAACGACGAACAGCAGGCGCACCGAGCCTTTGGCGTGATTGAAGTCGTCTCGGAGCTGACTTGCGGCATCATCCAGGACGGTGAATTTCGGAGCAGTTCTGGCCGCCCGAACATCACAACCCGTGACGAGCACGGCGGCCAGAGTGGCGACGGCCAATGAAAGGAGGCGCATGCGAACCCTTTCTATTGCTTACGGGCTGGTGACTTGAAGTTTCAAGACGATCACCGCGAGCGCGCACAGGAGTGCCGTCACGATCCACACGATGAATCGGAGGCCGCCTCGAGGGGCCACTGCGCAAGTGCCGTCCGCGCAGGCGGTACCCGGTCGGTACGCCACCCAGAAAGCCCCAACGAGCAGCGCTGCCGCACCGAAGAGCGCGTACGGCAGGAGAAACGCCAGGCGTGCGAGGGCGATCGCCCCGGTGACGCCCAAAACCGCGACCGCCCACGAGAAGCTACAGCACAGGCCAAGCGCCGCCGCGAAGCCACCGAGGCTCAGTGCTCCGCTTGTGGCACCCATCACGCGTGCCCTGTCGCTCATGTTCCCGTTCCCGTGTCGGACTCGTCAAACGTGACCGTGCGTGTACCATACGCTCCGTACCAGGGTACGGAGTCAAGTCATGCGCGATTCCTGCACCATCGCCAAGCTCGCAGCCGCCGCCGGGGTGCATGTCGAGACGATTCGGTACTACCAGCGCCGAGGGCTGATTCCACAGCCGCCGCGCCCCGTCCGGGGCGTCCGGCGCTATACGGCGGGCGATGCGGAGCAGCTGCGATTCATCAAGCGCGCTCAGGCGATGGGCTTCACGCTCACGGAGGTTTCCAACCTGCTGCGGCTCAGAAGCCGCAGCTCGTGCCGGGAGACTCGGGACCTCGCAGCCGCAAAATTGCGTGTGATCGACGGCCGCATCCGGGAGCTGCGTCAGCTGCGCATGGAGCTTGCGCAGCTCATTGCAGCCTGCGATACCAATGCCCAAGAGACGCACTGTCCCGTCATAGAACGCCTGACGGTAAATGCGACTCGAGCCACGAAGACGCGCCAACCAGCGCCGTAACCCCCGAAGCGGGGGAGCTCCGGCGTCTCGACCGCGAGGCGAAATGCCGGTGCAAGAATCCCGAAACCGAAACGACATCTTGACCCGCTACCGTCTCGGCTCGGCTGCGGTGGCCGCGCCGTTTCGAAGAGGTGAGGGGAGCCCATGCGAGTCCTGCAATCGAGAGCCGGTTCGGTCCCGTTTATCGTTGCCTCCGGTGTGCTCGTCCTGGCCGCCGCGAGCGCCTCGAGCACTCGGGCAGATCAGCCGTTTCATCCTCTTCAGCCGTTCCTGCTGCCGGACACGCTGGTGATCAGCAGCAGCACCTACGACAACAGCCAGGGCGCGGTCGCATCACTCACCGTCGGCACGCCGCTTCCCGACACGAACACGGCGACGACACCGGCCATCGCGGGCAACAACTACGTGAGCGTCTGGAACAATGCCTCGGTGGATGGCAGTTTCGGCGTGACCTCACCGATTCGCCTGTTCGATGTCGATCCGCGCAGCGGCCACGCCTTCGGCGGTGTCGGGGTTCCAACCGATCAGGTCGTGACGAGCTTCTCCTCCAAGTCGGAGCTGGGTCTGCACATCCGTAACGATGTGACCGGGAGCCATCTGACTTTCGTCGGGTACGCTGGCGCTGGCGTCGGTGCTCTCGATGTGTCCAATTCCGATGCCGTTCCCGGACAGGACCCAACCAATCCGGTCACCTTCGCGTTCGGAACGGGCTACGCATTTCACAGGACGATCGTCTCGGTGGACGAGCTGGAACGCTTTTCCTACACCCCGACGATTGCCTATGGCGGCAACAACGGCCGTTCGGCGCTGCTCGGCTCGAATGGGCTCTATTACACCGTGGGCAACGCCAACAACGGCAACGCGGATACCTTTGGATCGAGCACCAACGGCACGAATCCCGACGTTACCGAGACGACGGGACTCGAGGTCGTCAACCCGATCAACGGCTGGTCGATCAATGTCCCGATTCCGGCCAACGACTCGGCTGAAGTGGATCCGCTCCTGGAGTTCACGTTTCCCGGCAAGAAGGCGGACAAGCCGGGCAAGGACAACAACTATCGTGGCGTGACCGAATTCGGAGGCGCGCTTTATTTCACGAAGGGCAGCGGCAGCAACGGCATCGATACGGTCTACACCGTCAACACGCTTCCGACGGTGGCGGATGCCGCCTCCACCGCGATCAATGTGGTGCCGGGCTTTCCGACCGATTCGGCCAAGGCGACCGGCGGTGACTACACGCCCTTCGCGGTGTTCTTCGCAAATTCAACGACGATGTACGTGACCGATGAAGGCACGGGCGCGAGCGTCGATACGAGTGAGCACGCGGGACTCGAGAAATGGAGTCTCGTGAATGGCACATGGCAGCTCGACTACGTCCTCACCAAGGGGTTGATCGGGATCGTGGACAGCGACCTGTACGGGTACGACGGGCAATATCCCGACGTGACGACCATCGGGCTGCGCAACATCACAGGAGTCGTGAATAGTGACGGCACCGTGACACTGTGGGCGACGACCTCCACCTCGAGCGCGTCCGGCGACAACGGGGCAGATCCGAACAAGGTTGTTCGCATCACCGACGATCTCGCGGCAACGACGGCGACGAGCCAGGTGTCTCAGGAGAGCTTCACAAC
>JASHUC010000257.1 GCA_030040235.1 Gammaproteobacteria bacterium
GTGCGCATGCCGAAGCGCGCACGCTCGCGACGGGGTTGCGCGCGGAGCTCGAGCGCACGCTCGAGTACCTGCGCACCAAGGTCGCCTAGGGTTTCCGCCGCGGCGCCTCGGGATTCCGGGATTCCGCTCCCAGGGCCGGGTGGACATCGGGCGCTGCGTCGCGGAGGATCGAGCCGACGGCACCCCGACAGGAACGCAATCATGTCCTCGGCTTCGACGGCCCGCCGCGTACCCGGCGAGCGGGTCATCCGGCGCTCGATTCACATCCGGCGCTTCATTCTTTCGGTGGCAATCCTCACTCTGGCGCTCGGGAGCCAGGCGGGCCTCGCGCAGAGCGGCCCTCAAGCGCAGGCGGCGGCGACCGAGCTCGATCACCAGCTGATGATGGAGCGGCTCGGGATCCAAAAGCTGCGTCCGGCGCCGGCCGCCGATGCTCAGGCACCGAATCATGCGAACTACGACGAGGCGCTCGCCAATCCCTACCCGAACTGGCCGGATCCGCTCATCACCGGCAACGGCCGTCGCGTCACGACGGCCGAGATGTGGTGGCGCATCCGCCGTCCGCAGATCGTCGAGGGCTTCGAGCGCGAGGTCTACGGGCGTGTCCCGGCCAATGCACCTGCCGTGTCCTGGATGTTCTCGGCCTCCGAGGCCGAGCGTATCGGCGCGGTGCCCGTCATCGCGTCCCGCGTCATCGGCCACGTGGACAACTCGGCCTATCCGGCGATCACCGTGGACATCCCCATGATCGTGGTGAAGCCGCTGCACGCGCACGGTCCCATGCCCGCGCTCATCATGTTCGTGCTCGGCCGGCCGGCGTTTCCCGCTCCCGTCCCACCCTCGGCGGATGACATCGCGCGCATGAATCAGGCGCTGCGCGATCTTCTGACGCGTCAGGATCCCTCGCTCGCGGCAATGCTCCGCGAGCACCCGGGGTGGGAGCCGATTCCCACACCGCCTTTCTTTCCTCCGCCGCGCCGGCCGGGCGACCCGATCGAGCAGCTGGTCGCCGACGGCTGGGCCGTCGCGCTCATCGATCCGAACAGCATTCAGCCAGACAACGGCGCCGGCCTCACGCGCGGCGTCATCGGGCTCGTCAACCACGGCGGCCGTCGCAAGCCCGATGACTGGGGCGCACTGCGCGCCTGGGCCTGGGGAGCCAGCCGCGCCTACGACTACCTGGCAAAAGATCCCGAGCTCGATCCCAAGCACATCGGCATCGAAGGCGTGTCGCGCTACGGCAAAGCTGCACTCCTCACCATGGCGTTCGATCAGCGCTTCGGCATGGTGCTGGTCGGCTCCTCGGGCAAGGGCGGCGCGACGCCCTACCGGCGCAACTTCGGCGAAGCCGTCGCGAACCTGACCGGTGAGGGCGAGTATCACTGGATGGCGGGCAATTTCCTCAAATACGGCGCCTCCGCAGCGGCGGGCGGAGCGCACACGGCCGCGGATCTTCCGGTCGAGTCATCCGAGCTGATTGCGCTCTGCGCTCCGCGGCTCACCTTCATCAGCTATGGATCGCCGGCCGCCGGGGATGCCCCGTGGCTCGATCAGCAGGGCAGCTACATGGCGACCGTCGCGGCGGGGCGCGTGTTCCGGCTGCTCGGGGCCAAGGACCTCGGCGTGGGCGATGATTATCGCGCGGCGCACATGCCCCCGATCGGTGTGGGGCTTCTCGACGGGCAGCTCGCCTGGCGTCAGCACGAAGGGGGCCACACCGACGTGCCGAACTTCAAATACTTCATCGCCTGGGCGGACCGCTGGATGGGACGCGCGCATTAAAGGGCGGGAGCATCAGAGAGCGGGAGTATCGTCATGCAGCAGCGAAAGTTGGGGGCCCGGGGGCCCCGGGTCTCGGCGGTCGGTCTCGGTTGCATGGGTATGTCGCCGGGCTCGTATGGAGCGCCCGCGGACGAGGCGGCCTCCATCCGCGTGATCCACCACGCGCTCGATCTCGGCGTCACGTTTCTCGATACCGCGGAGATCTACGGCGGCGGACACAACGAGGAGCTGGTCGGCCGGGCCATCGGCGGGCGCCGTGACGAGGTTTTCCTCGCCACCAAATTCGGCATCGCTCAGTCCTCGAAGAACCGTGCCCCCGACGCACGAGCGCTCGATGGGCGGCCCGAGACCGTGCAGCGCTCCCTCGAAGGCTCGCTGCGGCGCCTGCGCGTGGATCACATCGATCTGTACTACCAGCATCGTGTGGACCTCGAGGTGCCGGTGGAGGAGACCGTCGGGGCCATGGCGCGGCTCGTCGAGGCGGGCAAGGTGCGCCACCTCGGGCTCTCGGAGGCGAGCGCTGCGACCCTGCGCCGCGCGCATCGCATCCATCCGATCACTGCGCTTCAGTCGGAGTACTCGCTCTGGTGCAGGGACATCGAAACGAACGGCGTGCGGGAGACGCTCGAGGAGCTCGGCATCGCGCTCGTGCCCTACAGTCCGCTGGGCCGCGGGCTGCTCGCCGGCAAACTACGCTCGGTCGAGAATCTGCCGGCCGACGACTTCCGCCGCACGCTGCCGCGGTTTGCGCCGGAGAATTTCGCACAGAACCTCGGGCTCCTGCCCCGAATCGAGGCCATCGCGCGCGCGCGGCGCGCCACGGCCGCGCAGATCGCCCTCGCGTGGGTCCTCGCGCAGGGCGAGCACATCGTTCCCATCCCGGGAACCACGCGCAGCGAGCGGCTCGAGGAGAACGCCGCGGCCGTCGATCTCACGCTGAGCCCCGCTGATCTTCGGGCCCTCGATGAGCTCGCGGGAAACACACGTGGAGCACGCTACAAGGACATGACCTGGGTGAATCGCTAGCCCGCCATGGCGTATCCCATTCGCACGGCGAGACGCACCGACATTGCGGCGCTTCGAGAGCTCATCGCCCGCTCCGCGCGCGAGCTCGGCAAGGACGATTACCGGCCGCAGCAGATCGAGGGCGCCTTGCGCGGCGCCTTCGGCGTGGACACCCAGCTCATCGACGACGGCACGTTCTTCGTCGTGGAGAGCGAGGGGCGAATCGTCGGCTGCGGCGGCTGGAGCTATCGCCGCACTCTATTCGGCGGAGACAGCCGCACCGAGCGCGACTCGGCCATGCTCGATCCGCGCACCGACGCTGCCAAGATCCGCGCGTTCTTCGTTGATCCCGACCATGCCCGCCGGGGCATCGGCCGCGCATTGCTCGAGCGCTGCGAGCGCGAGGCGCGCGAGCGCGGCTTCACGCGCCTCGAGCTCATGGGGACCTTGCCCGGCGTACGGCTGTACCAGGCGTTCGGCTATCAACCGGGCCCGATCGAGACCTACTCCGTCGCACCCGGGGTGACCATCGAATTCGTCCCGATGCACAAGGAATGGGCCCGGTAGGAATGGAACACAAGCGAGAAGCGCAGTTCTCGTGCGCAGCCCGCAGCCGGACCAATTCCGTCCAGATCAGCGACCTTCGCACCTACTCCCACGCCAGAGCGGTTGCGCATAAATCTGTATTCCGTGGGAGAGCAGGCTCCACCGTCGGCTAACGACCCGTTGCGGTCATCGGCGACTGACCGCTCCTGGCCGTTCAATTGGGGCCGCGTGCTGGATGTAAGAACTCGGCTACTGATATCGATGAGAGAGGTCTAGACGAAACACCGCCAGATACGCCGTCGAGTAGTCAAACATCACGCCATACAAATCGCCATCGTCGGCCGCAACTAATGGCCCCGGGAACCGGCAATACTGCAGAGGCTCATTAAAACGATACACAATCGAAGCCGTGCCAGTTTTCTCGAGTCGGTAGACAAAGCATCGGGCGTGACCCGCGATCTGGCAAGTGGCCAGACCGAAATGCTCGCCGGCGATAGCTTGAGTCGGTTGAGTTGGATTGCACTCATTTCGGTGCACGTCTGGCTGCGGATCAACCAGCTGCGTCAATGCTTCCCCTAACTGTTCCTGCGTAGTCGACCATTCACGGGCCGCTCGCTGGGCATCGCAGCAGGCGCCCGTGACGCCTGCCGCAATGATAGAGAATACCGGGAGTCCCTTGGGCGGTGGCTGTGTCGCCCTCGTAAAAGAGTTGCAGTAGGGGCCTCCGGCGATGGTATAGACCTGCCCGGCCGGTGCGGCCACCTGCGCGACAAATGTCTGCCCGTCGAGCGGGTTGGGGAGCAAATATTCAATGGAAAAGGTGCCCACTGCGGTGATCTTGTAGATGCCGCAGTGTGAATTCATAGTTGATCCAAAGTTTACCGTACCGTAAATCGCACCGTCAGCGCCTTCGATGGGCGCTCCATAGGGATGGATACCATCGGGTCCGGAGAACGTGTGCAGGATTCGTGCTCCACCATCGGGCGAGACTCGATACACCAAGCCCGCCGCATCGGGCCCTCCCAACGGAATGGTGCCGTAAATGACGCCGTTAGCGCCGGCGCTGATTACCCCGGCGCTATCACGACGATCCTTGAAAACGTGAAGAATCGCTATGGGTGCGGCCACGGTCGCACCCTTTGGCTCGCCAGCGTGGCTGACAGGCATCAGAGCTAGCCAAGCCACCGTCATCGATCGATGAAGCAGAGCCCGCCGACCGCTACTTGGAAATACCTGTGATCTCATAACGTTGCATCTGGTGACTTGTGAACGTGCAGACGCGCTTCACTTCCGAACTCGTAACCTTCCATATCTCGTGCACGTGATCTTCCGAATCTGCAAGCCAGTGAAACTCAAAATAGGTGGAACCTCCCAGCTTAAACAATCGTCCACGTGAGTCCTGTCCAGTGTTGCGAAATGCCAGCAGGTTGAGCGGCGTCTGTGGCCGAAGTGTTCCATCCGCCGCAAGGACCACGGGCCACTCCATGTGACGCGGAGCCGTCTGCACGGCCGTTTCGAGAGGCTCCTGCTCAGCCCAACCCACATGCTCGATGTGACCGTCGTTATCCAGATCGGCGTCGCCCGTGGCCACAATGTCGAAGGTGTCTCCGATCGACTGGTCGTCGCTGACTTGCGCACTAGCGGCCAGCTCTTCGGAGGTTAAGCTGTAGGGTACGATGTCCGAAAGCAGCACATTTTCGACTGCGCCTGCCGCGGCCGCGGCACAAACGGCGGGATCGACTGCTGAATCAAGGGTCTCTGATCCCTCGTAATGTACAACCCCGAGAGTGCAAACGTCTGGCATCGACAGGTCGTCGGTGATCTGTGATACCGATACGTCACCAGTGTCGTGATGCTCCTCGATGAAAACCGGCGTACCGGATACATTGATCAGACGTTGGGTTAGATCGTCATTTCCAATCCGGATCGTTGTGATCTCTCGGCTAAAGTCGGAAGACCACAGCGTCACGATATCATCCCACTCATGCATACCGCTTCCGGCGCCGCGATAACTGACGAGTTTGATCGTTTGCGTGGGTAGCTGCACATTCCAGACGGATAACGAATTCGGTTCTGCGTCACCGGCAAGCTCGGCAGCCAACAGCGGAGGAAGTGCGGAGTCCGGCAAGTGCTGGGACGGCCATTCCTTGAGGGGTTGGGGGGCGTTCAGCGCGTCGCGCGTTGCTGGGCACGGCGGCGCAGCCTTGGAGTCAATCGCGCGACCGAGAGGCGGAAGAAGATGGGGTTTTGCGACCGGCAACGGCGTCAAGGTCGCCTTCGAGTCTGCAGCCAGCATTACCCGACTCGTTGCCATCCACCCGCGTTGGGCTGAAGGGTCTCGCGCATTATGCACGAAGGTCCATCCATCACAGTCTGGGGACGCCTCGATCGTCGTTCCGCTGGAGATGAGCGCGATAGCTTTGCAGGCTGTGCCGGGAAGCGCGCCGCAGGCAAGGGGATGGGCAGCGAATACGCGTAGCTTCTCGCCGGGAAAGCCCGCCACGATCGCTCGTGTTGGAGTCCCGGGATCTTGGGCACATTCCGGAATGGCGTTCTGAGCAAAAGCGTGTGCGGCGCACAGTCCCCAGAATGCGAGCCCCCAACCGATAGACGAATATGGAAATGAACGCATCGCTTGCAGCCATCGAGATGAGCCGGAACTCGCTGAAGGCATTGCTTTCACGGCAAATACGCCGCGCGTCTTTCTGCTGCGCGGCTTTGGCGTCCTGGTCGGAAGTTTGCCCTGCTTGGCTGCCGGCATCGAGAGTCCGCTTTGTGCAAGCACGATTGCATCACGATATGACCCCTTCTGGCCGGTCAGAGTCATGGGCCGCGCGGTCGAGCATTTGATCAGGCGTGTGCCTACCTCGCTCGGTTCCAGACATCTACCCTCGTGTGCGGCGCGCCGTCCGGCGTGTGCGACACGACGGTTTCGATCATGTGCTTGCCGTCATCCGATAGCGAAAACACTCGCGTATTGCCCGGGAATCCCTTATAGCCTCCGCCCATGACCCAGATTCTCCGACTCGGCATAGTCATCGAAACGATGTCATAGTCTGCATTACCCGTAGCCGGAGACGGCGTTCCATCTGGCTTGAATGTCGTCTCTCCATGTCTCGTCGAGCCGTCGTGATCGACGATGTTCACGGTCATCCTGTACTGGCCACTGCCGACGGCCGTCAGCTCGATAGTGACTCTCTGTGGTGGACTCGGCATTGTTAATTTCGATACATCGATTCTCCATGTTCCTATCAGCAGATTTGGCGGATCCGCCAATGCCGGAACTGTGGAGATCAGCAGCACGGTGAGACCAGCGATCAGCGAGGCAGTTCGAAACACGATGGCCCTCCTGTTCTTCCTGGTAGACCGCAGCGAGTGTCCGGTTCGGCCAGTTTAACGGAACGACCGGAACGGCAGCTCGTGGCCGGTGTGTGACCACCGCGTCTAGGATTGCCGCTACGTGAACGGGTTGAGTACTTGTGCGCCTGTGGGTGCGAAGTGGTCGACGTTGCGAGAGACGACCACAAGATCGTGAATCAATGCTGTCGCCGCAATTTGCTTGTCCAGAGGATTCTCAGGATTCGGCACACGAAGCCTACCCCACACATGGGCGGTCTCTTCGTCAAGCGCCAAAATCCGATCCCTGTATACGGTGGTAAGTTGAAGAAGCCACCTCTCCAGCCTCTGAGCCTGCGGCTTATCCCCCCGATGACGGATTCGTTCGACACCTTGGCGCAACTCGCCAATCGTGACGACCGATAGATAGAGCTCCGTTGCCTCCTCTCTCGCACGCGCGAAGAACGCACGGACGCCGGGGTTGCACCTCTCCCGTTTGCGAGCCTCGCTGATCACGTCCGTGTCCACGAGGTACATATCAGCTTCTGTGGTCCACCTGCTGGCGAGTGAAGTCCCCATCTTCGCCGACGTTGGGCATACCGGCGAGCACATCCGCCAGAGCCTTGCGCCGCGGACCCTGCAGTGCCGCCTTCAGGATCTCTCGATGCTCCTGCTCGGCGCTGCGGTTGCGTTTTGCTGCGCGCTGTTTTAGCGCAACGACGAGTTCGTCCGGAAGGTTTCGTACCATCAATTGCGCCATGGTTCGTCTCCAGTCCTGATGAAAGCAATGCTAGCATCGCAGACCGCTCGAATGCAAGCATTGCTAGCACCAGGTGGTGGCGCGCATCCACAACTGCCGCCTGACTCATCCGTTTCCGGCAACGCCAGCCGCCAAGTCCAGGGGAAGCTCTTGGCGAGTTGCGCCGGTCAGCGACCCCAACAGCCGCTGACCGGCCGCGGCACTTACACCTCGGTCTGCTCGGCCATCTCCAGCGCATCGTCTACTTCGATCCCAAGGTATCGGACAGTGCTTTCGAGCTTGGTATGCCCGAGTAGCAGCTGTACGGCTCGCAGGTTCTTGGTCCGGCGGTAGATCAGGGATGCCTTGGTCCGACGCAGCGTGTGCGTGCCGTAAGTGGCGGGATCAAGCCCAATCTCCTTCACCCAGCCGCGAACGATCCGTGCGTATTGGTGCGTCGAAAGGGGGGTCTCGCACGCAGCCGACTGGGTAACAAGAACGCCTCGGAACGAAGACCAGTCTGGTTTATCCAAGAAGACACCGCTTCTCGGGTCTGTTCCGTGATTTCGAACTGGACGGGCCGATGGGTCTTCTGCTGCATGACAATGGCCCTGCTGGCCACGCGGTCCCCATGCGTGACATCGCGGACTCGGAGCTTTACCAGATCGCAGGATCTGAGCTTGCTGTCGACGGCGAGGTTAAACATGGCGAGTTCCCGAATCCGCTTTGCAAGTTGCAGGCGGATGCGGATGGCCCAGATGTCCTTGAGTCGTAGCGGCGCCTTTTGGCCAACCAGTTTGCCCTTGTTCCAGGGTTCGCGGCGGCAGGCGATAACGTTTGAGCCTTGATCCATGACAGATCTCCCGGTTGACAAGAACCGGGCCAAGTGTGCCGCCGTCACTGGGGTCCATACCGCCGTCGCCGGTCTTCTCGGACCTGTCAGTCCCGATTGCGTCCGCTATCCTCGGTCCCGACCCTATGCGGTCATAGAAACCATCGCGTCGCCCGGGTTGAGAAAGGGGTGGAGCGGACACTCCTACGTCCGCTTCCGGGACGATCAGCGCAGCCCGTCGGTCGACTTTGCTCGACCCGGGGAACTCATGGTTTTTTGTGCTTTGCAGACAAAAGCGCTTTTAACATCAGGCTGCAGTGCTGAGCACGAAGTCCACGTGAATGGCCTCGTAAGGGAAGTGCACGCGACCGTCGTCGGTGCGCTCGACCAGACCGGCATTCAACAGAACATGTACATCGCTGTGGACGGCGCGCACATCGCGATCAACACGCCGGGCGATCTCCCTGATCGCGATCGGCCCCTGTCCTGCCATCGACTTGAGGATCAACCAGCGCTTCGGCGTGATGGTCTTCCAGAGTACCTCCTCGGAGGCAAAGGAAATGTGCGCGCCCTGTCGCTGACCACGGAAAGCTGCAGCGGTCCGTCGCTGCACATCCTTTATGGACGACACTCCAACGGTGACAGTCTTCATCGCCCTCTCCTACGTCGTCTCACAGCTGCCCAGAAGTCCTCTTGCAACCGCACGAGATCCGTAAACTGATACGGGACCTCAATCTCGTCGACATGCTTGTGATCGCCCTTGCCCGCCTCGTTGTCGAAGCGAAGCACGCAGCGGCCGTCTGGACCGACATGGCGTGAAACGCTGGACCGACATGCCGCGAAATCCCCGGCCGGCATGCCGTGAAATCCTGGACCGACATGGCGTGAAACCCTGGACCGACATCGCGCGAATTACGCACACTCAAGGCTATGGCCGCCTTCCCCGAGGCTAACGCACGCAAAAACTCTATCTCGCGCAGTTTCCTCAGTCCCTTGGAGCCGTACACGATCTCGCGCAAATCGACAGTGAAGATCTTGCCGCTTTCAAAGCGCAGGATCACCGCGTAGTCGCCGGCGACCTTGACGCTCTTCATTCGAGGCAGCTTGCCTTCGTCGACTCTCATGGGTTTCACTCCGAGTATTGCTGCCAAAGACCGTGCAAGGTCTCGCGGTTGTTCTTCGCCCATTCCAGCGCTTCGGCGATGTCGCGCGCATCGGCACTACCTGCCAAGACCGTCAAGGATCGTGCAGTTCGTGCACCAGTGCAAATAGTGCACCAGGCGCCGCCAGCGTTACGCCGGAGGCACGGCGCGCGCGACGGTCCGCTTAGGAGGAGCTCATCCCGATCGTGCTACGGCCGGATTTGGCCGGAGGCAGCCTAAGCCGTATTCCACGGATTCACGACCGGTACCCGCAGGTCCTCGAAGTGGCGAATGTTGCGCGTCGCTATGGACGCCTTCCTCGCCATGGCAATTCCGGCGATCTGCGTGTCCCGCATATCGACGGGATGGCCGGCCTTCTGCCTCGTCGCTGCCAGTCCGGCTGCTTCAATCGCAGCACTGGTATCGAAGTCGAGCACGCGACCTTCCAAGTCTTCTGATAACAAGTAAGCGAGGGCGGCTGCCAACGCGCGCTGCCTCCGTCCTTTGGGCAGCAGCGCGATACCGAGATGCGCCTCGAACAACGTGATGCTCGTAATCCAGATCGATTCCGCTGGCTGCTGGTCGAGCCAGTGGATCACTGCTGCGTCGGGCGTGATCCGCATCAGCGCTGAAAGTACGTTCGTGTCGAGAATTATCATTGGTCCAGATCGGCACCCCTCGGGGGCTGTCCACGAATCTCGGGCAGATCTTCCTTGAGGCCCCTTCCCCTGAACCGACTTGCTATACGGGAACCCAACCGAGAGGGAGGGGAGGCGCCTTCGCGCACCGCATTTCGGAGTATCTCCCGAATCTCGGCCTCGACGCTCCGCCCGTGGCGCTTGGCCCGTCGTTTCAGGCGGTCCTTAAGGTCCTCTTCGAGCTGACGAACGACTACCTGGGCCATGATACCTTGTCCTCACTGAGTATGATATCATGATATCAAATGCTATCGCAGGTGGCAAGGCGAGCGTCCGCTGTCCGGTCGACTGGGCTGACAGCCCCGAACGGCAGCTCCTGGCCGATTTCGAGCAGCACGCTGTTGTCACTATCTCGCGTCTTTAAGGCTGACGGCAACTCGCACGGCGTCATGGACGCGCCGCACAGCCTGGACGACGAGAGCCGGTTAATCACAGTAAACAATGGGCCTTTCTCGAATCGGAGGCGAAATGGCGCTAATCGCTCTCATTGTGCGTAAGTGAGATTGCGGCACATCGTCTCCGACAGCGATGGCGGCTGAATGTGGCCGGCCGCTCCATCAGACGCCTCGCGGGCTAATGAGAGCCGCAAGATGTGGTCGCCCACATAAACCACTCGCACGCAACGGCCGTTCGCGATGGGGCCACCATCGGAAGAAATCGTATGGAACCCCTGGCTCACCTGAAATCGCCCATAGCTGAACGTGCGGCCATCCACCGAGAAGCGCTCAATGCCCTTATATGTCGCTGCGGGCTGTAAATCTGTTATCAGCCCTTGAACATCGCTCACATCACCCTCCCTGAGGTCATGCCTGAGCGTCCAATACGAAACCCATGTCGTTGCGAATGCCAACAGGGTTATCGCACCAAACCCATATCCATGGGTCGCGCGGAACTATCGTTCCCCGTGCCGCATTCTTTACGTCCGCTTTGCTACGGCAACTTTGCCCCCTCCGTCTGCAGTTGGCCGACTACGGCAGCCTATCCTCGGTGGTGTCTACCAGCGCCGGTTCCTCCACGCATTGCCTCTGCTCGCAGGAACTCTCGACGGCGGCGAAGAAGTCGCAGATCAATTCCATGTCCGTTCTGTCGCAGCGCGAGTTCCCGAAGGGTATCGGCGCCGATATCCCGCTCGCCCGGCCACTCAAGGCTATGGCCGCCTTCCCCGAGGCTAACGCACGCAAAACTCTATCTCGCGCAGTTTCCTCAGCCCCTTGGAGCCGTACACGATCTCGCGCAAATCGACAGTGAAGATCTTGCCGCTTTCAAAGCGCAGGATCACCGCGTAGTCGCCGGCGACCTTGACGCTCTTCATTCGAGGCAGCTTGCCTTCGTCGACTCTCATGGGTTTCACTCCGAGTATTGCTGCCAAAGACCGCGCAAGGTCTCGCGGTTGTTCTTCGCCCATTCCAGCGCTTCGGCGATGTCGCGCGCATCGGCACTACCGAACGTGGAAATGCGGTGGGGCATGGTCTTTGGAGTACATGGTGATTCGGCAGCGCACGGCTGACTACGAAATTAGCAATGGTGTGCTGTCGATACAGATTGCGGCCCTCTAATCGCGATACAGTCGGAGCCAATCTATCGCGAAATCGACCGCGGTACGCATGCGGAAGAATCTGCACGTCGCCTCGCCGACTTTGCCAACCGACACTGCGTGCGCCACGTGCTCAAAGTCCGAACCGAGCTTCTCGAAGTCGTCCCCTTGAAAGTTCGGCATCATGAAGGAGATCCAACGGCGCGCGCCGCCGATGATCATCGGCGCGCCGCTTGAGATGAGCGGCGGTAATTTCCCCGAACGGCATTCGGCGAGATGAAAGCTCGTGCAGCTCGAGAAGGTCGGTCCGAGAAGCAAGATCTTCGCATCCGCCTCGTACAGGCGTCCCAACGGGGAAAAATCATCCATCGCGTGCTCCAGCTCGTGCGGCGCGACAATGCTTGGCGCCTCAGGGCCCCACGCCGTAAAGGAGTGCTGCGGATGCGCGCTCCGGCAGGCACCAGGCCATGACCGAAAGCATTCGTTGATCACACCCATCGCGCGCGTTGGGGACTTTTGCGGTTCGTATGCCGGCATAGCAGCGCGAGTTCCCTCGTGCCACACCTGTGGAATCGGGGGATTGCGCCAGTTCCGAGGATCCGAAAGGTGCGCCGAAAATGTCGGCATCACGATCAGGCCCTGCGGCCCGACGCTCTCGATCAGCGCTTCGATCACCAATTGCGCGCCGCCCGGCACATAGCCAAGCTTCGACAGTGAGGTGTGAACCAGGAGCTTGTCGCCATCCAAGACACCGAGGCCGCGCAAATCACGGACGATGCGCGGTTGGGTAACCGGCCGCGCCGTTCTTCCGATGATCTCGGATTCTCTCTTGCCCGCCATGATCCGCATTCCACGAGGACAGTAAGTCCAGCGTTTGCTTTGCGGAAAGTCAATCCTCTGAGTTAATGGCAGGTCATGTTGGCCGAACAGAGGCGCACGCCGCTGCCAGAGAAGCGTTCATCGCCCTGATCGACTCTTGCTTGATTCTTGGCGCAGCCAGGCGAAA
>JASHUC010000258.1 GCA_030040235.1 Gammaproteobacteria bacterium
ACGGTTGCAACATACGCACGCCCAGAGTGAACTCCTCCCAAGCCGTCGCGCTCGTGCACCAGTCAAAGCGTCGGCTCGTCAGCCGCGACAAGACCTTCCGGTTTGGCTCCGGTTTCAAAGGCTCGGAAAAAACGTTCGTGTCGAGCAGGAAAACCACCTCGTGTCACTCCTCGCGCGAGAGGTCCGGAACGCGGCCGACGCTTCGATCCCGCCACCCTTTGATCTCTTCGTCACTCAGCTCCACGCCGCCATACTTCCTCCGCCATGCCAAGATCACATCCCCCAACCTTCGACTCGCAGGTTCATGCACGCGCTGGAACTGGTCCTCTGAGACCAGCACCGCTGCCGGCTTGCCCCGCCGCGTGATCCGGATGGGGCGCCCGCGCTCTGCTTCGTGCACCAGCTCGGCAAGCCGATCGCGTGCTTCGGCCACGGAATATTCCTGCTGCTTCATCGGCGATACCGTATATGGCTATCGACATAGCCATTATGAAATCATCAGGTACCCCCTACAAGTCCCGCGGGGCCGCGCGCGTAGCGCCGTGGATGGACCGCACGGCGTCGGGTCGAGACCGGCCGGAACCTGCCGCTCGCCAGCTCAATTTACCTCCTCCTTAGCAGTCAGCCGCGGCGAATCGAACAGGATCGTCGGTCCCGGCCAACAGTGGCCAGGCGGGCCGGTGCAGTTCCTCGAACCAACCGCGCGGTGGCGGCGGGTGAGTCTCGGGGCCGTGAGCGCCCAGTGGAACTATTCCATCTCTTTGCCCTTATTTAGTGTACATTCTGGAATAAATGAGCAAACCTGGAATATTGGGCCAATCCGAGTTTCTCGTTCTGCTGGCAGTGCTGCGACTCGGGCGAGACGCCTATGGTGTGCCCATCTCGCGAGAAATCGCAGCCCAGATCGGCCGTGATCCCGCCGTAGCCGGGATCTACACGACGCTTGAGCGCCTCGTGGAGCGAGGGCTCGTGACCGCAAAGACGGGCGAACCCACCGCCGTCCGGGGTGGTCGCGCGAAGACTTACTTCAAGGTGACGGCGAAGGGTCTGAGGGAGCTACGCGCATCGCAAAGCGCCCTGCAGCGCTTCTGGAGCGGAATCCCGCAGTTGGAAGGAGGCAGTTCGTGAAGCCTGCATCGCCACCTCGCCTTGCTATTTGGCTTCTCGTCCACCTCAGTCGGTCGGAGCACCGAGAGGCCGTGCTGGGTGACCTCCTTGAACGCTTTGCCGAAGGAGAGACGGCACGCTGGTTCTGGCGTCAAGCTCTTTCGGCTTTCGCGGTGGCGGTGGTGAGGGCGATACGGCGCCACGGATGGTCCTTTGCGGCCGCGCTCGCCGTCGCATCACTAGTCCTATTCGCATACAACATCGCCAGTCCTGGTGCTCAAGTGGATCGCTGGGAAGAGCGGTTGATGTGGGGCCTTTACCCTTTTTCGAGTCCACCCATTGTGTGGCGTATCGCTTTCACGGCCATTTGGTTCTTCCGAGAATGCTGCCTGGGCTTTGCAGTGGCTGGATGGATTGCGGCGCGCATTTGTCGCGGCTACCCGCGCTTGGTTGTGTGCACTTTCGCTGGCTTCCATGTGCTGTCGTCAATGCCCTGGATGATTGAACTGGTAAAGGAGCTGACGACGAATCGCCGCTATCTGGAAGGGCTCGTCTGGTATTCCGGATATACGTTCGTCAGCACACTCGCCATTCTGCTCGCGGGGTTCTGGAGTGCACGCCACATCAGCGGCAATGAGAGACAGCAGAACGCGAATTGATCCGGCGAGCATTCTCCGTCGGTATTCCTAGACTTCCGGGCGCGGTCAGAACGAGCCTGCTTTCGCTTACCGCGACCAGTGTGGCAGCACTGCGCTCCTCAATGGTTGCGTCAAGGGTGTCCCTGCCGCTGCGAAGCTTGCATCCGGGGGATTCGGCATGGGAAGGCTTGGCGCCGACGAAGTCGCGACGCAAAAATCTATCCGCCGCGTAGCCTTCGCAAGTCTCGTCGGCACTGCCGTTGAGTGGTACGACTTCTTTGTCTATGGCACCGCAGCGGCATTGGTGTTTCCGAAGGTCTTCTTTCCGCACTTCAGTGCGCTGGCGGGAACGCTGGCATCGTTCGCGACATTCTGCGTCGCATTCCTCGCCCGGCCTATCGAGCCACCGCGCTCATTCATTGGTCGGGCGGACGCTCGTGGCCCGTTGCTACCTATCTTGCGGCCGGTTCCCTAATCTCCCTGGTGGCCATCTGCCTGGTGTCGGACAGGTACCGGACGGCGATTCACGATCATGGAGCCGCGAAGACTCGATTGGCTGTAGAGCACGGCTGAGTTGAGCGACTAGGGCATCTAGCGGGTGCACGGCTGGCGCTTTGAGCCGTGCAACATTATGTGTATACTTTCCGCGTTTTATACACACTGTGGATCCTCGCCATGCGTACCAACATCGTCATCGACCCGAAACTCATGGACGAGGCGTTGCGCCTGTCTGGAGCGCCCACGAAGCGCCAGGTCGTCGAGGACTCCCTGCGCCTGCTCATCCAGGTCAAGCAGCAAGAACGGCTGCGCAAGGTGCGTGGCAAGCTGAAGTGGACGGGAGATCTCGACGCAATGCGGCACGATCGTTAAGACTGAGCCGATGGTTCTGGTCGACACATCCGTGTGGGTGGATTTCTTTAACGGGGTAGACAGCGCTCAGGCGGACGAACTGAATGAGCTGCTTGGATCAGGTCGCATCCTCATGGGTGATCTGATCCTCACCGAGATTCTCCAGGGATTCGATCGAGATACGGATTACCGCCGCGCTCGCAATCTGCTCATCGATTTACCGCACGCCGATCTCGGTGGACGTGAGGTCGCGCTTGCGGCCGCGGACAACTATCGCCGGATGAGAAAGCGCGGCATCACCGTCCGCAAGACCATCGATGTCATCATTGGCACGTTTTGCATCGTCAATGATCACGAACTGCTGCATTCCGATCGCGATTTCGATTCGATGGAAGAGGTTCTCGGGCTGCAGGTCTACGGGCAAGCCCGATAGGCGGCCCACGGCCAGCGCACAGTCGAACCGGGCCTTCGATGGTCCGCAGAGCCGCCTTCAGATGCCCAGTAGCATTTTGAGTCGCGCACGCGTGGCCTGAAGGGTAGCTCGGGGTACAGCGCACAGCTTGTTCGCGTTGCGGGCGTTGATGTCGATCGTGCGCAGTTGATGCGGAAGAACGACGCCTTTGACGGGCAATCCAAGTGGAATTGCAACCTCCAAATCGTTGCGAGGGCCTTCCGCACGCCCTCCGTGAGTCGTGACCGCGCACACCATTGCAAGACCCAACGCACTCTGAAGCGCGTTGACGGACACGATCAACACCAGCCGGCGACCTCGCTGCTCGTGTCCCGCCGCTCCGTCAACGTCAATTTCGATGAGGTCGCCTTCGGAGAGCATCGCTCAGAGAATTTCATTACCCTGGGGCGTTCCCAGGTCGATCAGGCCTTTCTTCATCTTGCGTAAAGATTTGAGCAGGTCCTGCTGTGTGAATCTGGGCATTTTCGAGGCTTTCTCGACCACCAGTCGCTTGCCATCAATATGGAATTCGACTTCCTCTCCCTCACCGATCTCCATCTGCTTTGCAATCGCGGCAGGAATACGGAATGCGAGGCTGTTACCCCACTTCAGGATCGCTTGTGACATGACGCTCCTCGTGGACTAACGTATAGTCATAGTATATACGTTCCGCGTGGCGTTTCGCACGGTGCGAGCCCAAGCGATGTCCGATCCGGCGCGCGGCTAAAACAATTCGATCGGGTCCACATCGAGCGCCCAGCGCACGCGGCGCGCGCTCGGCAGCTGCTCCATCTCGGGAAGCCAGCCCTCGAGGAACCGGTGCAACGACGTCCGATCGGGGCTCTCGATGAGCAGCTGTGCGTGATAGCGTCCGGCACGCTTGGCCATCGCGGCGGGGACCGGACCGAGGAGCCGCACGCGCGCGGGGTTCCCAGCCGCACGCCGCGCCTCGGTCAGGAATTCCAGGGCGCCCCCGGGTGTGGTCGCGGAGTCGCGCACCGCAGCGAGGCGGCTGAAGGGAGGCCACG
>JASHUC010000259.1 GCA_030040235.1 Gammaproteobacteria bacterium
CCCGATGTGAGCGTGCGCTGGGCGCGGGAGATGCCCGAGCGCTTTCACGCACGCCACCGCGCCGAGCGCCGCACCTACTGCTATCTGATCGCGAACCGGTCCGCACGCTCGGGCCTCGCGGCCGGGCGGGCGGCCATGATCCACTTGCCGCTCGATGCGAACCGCATGCACGCGGCGGCGCAGCTCCTTTGCGGCGAGCACGACTTCAGCGCATTCCGTGCCGCCGAGTGCCAGGCACGCTCTCCGGTGCGCCGCCTGGAGGTACTCTCGGTCGAGCGGCAAGGCGATTGGATCGCGCTGCGCGCGAGCGCGAACGCCTTCCTCCATCACATGGTGCGCAACATCGCCGGACTTCTCATCGCGGTCGGTGAGGGCAAGGCCCCGCCCGAGTGGGCTCGGGAGGTCCTCGACTCGCGCGATCGGAGGCGCGGGGCGGCCACGGCCCCGGCCGATGGGCTGTATCTCTGGGACGTGCGCTATCCGGCCGAGTTCGATCTGCCGGCATCTTCCGGGGGCTCGGCCTGGGCTATGATTCCAGGCCTCCCGGGCTTCAGCTCGTTGACCGGAAGCTCGCATGTCGTGGTTTGAGAAGATCATGCCCTCGCGCATCAAGACCGAGCGGCGCAAGCGCTCGGTCCCGGAGGGCCTGTGGATCAAGTGTCCGGCCTGCGACGCGGTGCTCTACCGCGCCGAGCTGGAGCGCAACCTCTATGTGTGCCCGAAGTGCAGCAACCACATGCGCATTGGCGCGCGCGACCGGCTCACCTACTTCCTCGATCCCGGCGAGAGCCTCGAGCTCGCCGCCGACGTCTATCCCGAGGATCCGCTGAAATTCCGCGACAGCCGGCGGTACAAGGACCGCCTGACGCAAATGCAGAAGTCCACCGGCGAGCGGGATGCGCTGATCGTGCTCGCGGCGCGGCTGCACGGATTGCCGGTCGTAGCCTGCGCATTCGAGTTCCAGTTCCTCGGCGGCTCGATGGGATTGGTGGTGGGCGAGCGCTTCAAGCGCGGGGTGGACCACTGCATCGAGCATCGTGCGCCGTTTATCTGTTTCTCCTCGAGCGGCGGGGCCCGGATGCAGGAGGGGCTCTACTCCCTGCAGCAGATGGCGAAGACGAGTGCCGCGCTCTCGCGGCTTGCACAGGCCCACCTGCCCTACATCTCGGTGCTCACCGATCCGACGATGGGCGGAGTCTCGGCGAGCCTCGCGATGCTCGGGGACCTGAACCTCGCCGAGCCGCGTGCGCTCATCGGCTTCACCGGGCCGCGCGTGATCCAGCAGACCATGCATGAGACGCTTCCCGAGGGCTTTCAACGCAGTGAATTCCAGCTCGAGCACGGAGCGCTCGACATGATCGTGGACCGCCGCGATATGCGCGACCGCATCGCGGCGCTGCTGCGCTTGCTGCTGAAGCTGCCCGCTGCGGCTGAAGCGTGAATCTTTCCGAATGGCTCGAGCTGCAGGAGCGGGTTCACGCGCGCAGCATCGACCTGGGCCTCGAGCGGGTCGCAGTCGTCGCTCGGGCGCTCGATCTGTGCCGGCCGCCGTACCGCGTGATCACCGTGGCCGGCACCAACGGCAAGGGCTCGACGGTCGTCCTACTCGATGCGCTGCTGCGTGCCACGGGCTACCGCACGGGCGCGCTCACGTCGCCGCACCTGCTGCGCTACAACGAGCGCGTGCGGCTCGACGGGACTCAGGTCGCCGATGCGGCGCTCGTGAGCGCGTTCGAGCGCATCGAGCGGGCGCGTGGACGCACGACGCTCACCTTCTTCGAGTACAACACCCTCGCCGCGCTTCTCGCCTTCGCCGATGCCGCCGTCGATGTGGCAGTGCTCGAGGTGGGCCTCGGCGGGCGCCTCGATGCGACGAACGTCGTCGATGCCGACGTCGCGGTGCTGTGCTCGGTCGGGTTCGATCATTGCGACTGGCTCGGAGACACGCTCGAGGCGATCGGGGCGGAAAAGGCGGGCATCTTCCGCGGGGGCCGGCCGGCAGTGCTCGGCACCGCGCAGATGCCGCAGAGTGTCTATGCGGCGGTCGCGCGCCTGGGCGCGCGACCGGTCATCGCGGAGCGCGATTTCACGTGGACCGTCGATAGGGGCCGCTGGAGCTATCACGGCCTTCAGGTCGCGCTTGTGGATCTGCCGCTGCCCGCGCTTCAGGGCGCGATTCAGCTGCGCAACGCAGCCACCGCACTTGCGGCCTACGAGTCGCTGCCCGGCGCGCACCCGCTCGCGCAGGGGCACGTGAGCGAGGCCCTGCGAAGCGCACGGCTCGTCGGACGATTCCAGGTCATCGGATTGCCTGCACCGGCAAGCGGCGACCCGGTCGAGTGGATCCTCGATGTGGCGCACAACGAGCCTGCAGCGCAGGTGCTCGCCACCAATCTGACAGCCCGCCCGCGAGCGGCGCGGACTTACGCCGTCTGCGGCATCCTGCGCGACAAGGACGCCGCAGCGATCGGGCGCGCGCTCAGCGGGATCATCGATGAGTGGATCGTGTGCGCGTTGCCCGGTCCGCGCGGCTCGGCCGCGCGCGAGCTCGCGGAGCGGCTCGCCGCGGTGTCCTCAGCGCCGCTGCTCGCCGATTCTGTCAGCGAAGGTTGTGAGCTCGCGCGCTCCCGCGCTC
>JASHUC010000260.1 GCA_030040235.1 Gammaproteobacteria bacterium
TGGCCGAGTGGTCGAAGGCGCACCCCTGCTAAGGGTGTAAGGGTCAAAAGCCCTTCGAGGGTTCGAATCCCTCTCTCTCCGCCAGATTAAGCCACTTTTCCTAATCTCGCGCACTCGGCAAAAGTCGCCGTACGGAAACCGTACGGAAACTATCGCCAGGTAAATTCGGCCGATTCCCGTCGGAAACCGCGCCTGTGTCCGTGCGGGACGCTCTTTGACAGCAGGGCCAACCTCCGCGCGGTGGAAACGTGTTGCCGGGGAGGGGATTGCTTCATATCCGGTTCGCCAACGGCGCGCGATCCAGAATCAAAGAGCCGGTATGTCGAGGTACCCTCGAAACGTTCTTGCCGACCGCGCCCGCCCGCTGCCGGCTCTGCGTTTTGACATCAACGAGGTCGCCGGCATTTTGCGCATGAGCCGGGCGCAGCTGTACAAGCGGATTGCCGAAGGCGGGATCAAGATCCAGAAGGACGGCGCCAGGACCTACGTGACTCTGAAAGAGATCGAGCGGTACGTGGAGGCCTGTGGGGAGGGCTCCACGCCGCCATCGACGTTGACGCCCGCGGCCGTCAAAGATGCTGCCGATCTGTGCGGATGTATTCACGATGATGGGCATCCAGATCGCGAATCTTTTCCAGCACAGGAACCCTACTGGTCGGCCGCAGAGGATGCCCGGGAGTATGCGCAGGACGTGGCTGCCGTGTTCGATGAGCAGGCGCGCCAGTGTCGTGGTCGGGGCCGTTTTCGCGGCAACCCGGTCTATCACGTGGCCATCAACTGGATGGAGGGCGAACACCCCACGCTGCAGCAGGCGGAGCGAGCGAGCCGGCACGTGATGCGCGCGCTCGGATTCGGGGAATGTCAGGCCGTCTACTCGATCCATCGCGATACCGGAAACGATCATGTGCACCTGGTCATCAACCGCGTGCACCCAAGCAAGCTCACGGCGATCAGCGTCCCGCGGGGCGACTACTTCCTGCTGGATCGCTGCATGCGGGAGCTGGAGCTCGAACTGGGGTGCGCCCGGGCGCAAGGCCCGTATGTCACGGTCGACACGGCGGGCGGACCGAGGATAGTGCGCATGAGCCGCACCGAACGAGCAGCCCGAGGCCTCCTGCAGAATCCGGAGGGTCCCCGAATCAGCTCCCGAGCGCAGCGTGCCGAGCACAATATGACTGCCCAGTCGTTCCAGCGGTGGCTGACCGGCGCGCCGAGTGCCGCCGTACACCGTTCGATCGCGATGCCCGGTGCTACGTGGCAGGACATCCACGACACTCTCGCCGTCTGGAGCTGCACTATGCAGCCGAAGGGCAGCGGCATGGTGGTGACCACGACGCTGTCGAGCGGCCGAGTGCTCGCGGCCAAGGGCGCTCGTGGGATGATGCGCAGCGGCTGGCGCGCCGCGCCGAAAGGGAGGAGGCGCGCCGAAAACTTACCGAGCGATTCGCACGGGAGCAGGAGCAGCTTCGAGCACAGCGCCGGCGGGAGCGGCAGTCACTGCGAGTGCGGCAAGAGCGAGAGCGACGCACATTCTCCCGCGCACAGTGTGAACAGCGTCACCGGGTGCGCGGCCTATCCCAGGCACGCCGGGACGGAGGTATTGCGCTCGCCCTCTGGGCCTTCGCGGCGGCCCGCGAGCGCGAAGTGCTACAAGGCCGCCAGGCTGCCGAGCGATGCGCCCTGACTGAGACTCTGCTGCCCGGGGAGGTGTGGCGCCGCTGGCTCGAGAGACAGGCGGCCGCTGGGGACGAGACTGCCCAAGCGGCCCTGCGGGGCATTCGGTATCGAGAGCGCCGATATCAGCGGCAGGACGGTATTGTCGGCGAGAAGATCTCCGTGCAACGGGTCTTCACCGTCGGGGGCCTGCGGGCCGAGGTCGATGCGTCAATGCACATTGTCGTCTACCGTCGAGCCGACGGCAGCGAAGTTTTCCGCGACGTAGGGCCGCAGATCGTGATGCGGGATGCCGGTGTCGAAAGCCTCGAAGCGGCCCTGCGTGTCGCGGCACAGAAGTACGGGGGTCGCGTTCACCTGACGGGTAGTGAGCGCTTCCGAGAGCGCGCCTGCCGAATGGCGACTCGGCTTGGTATCGCCGTAGAGAACCCGGAGTTGCAGGTCGTGGCCCGCGAGGAGCGACAGCGGGCCTTCGAGCGTTGGGTTGAGCCGCGCGTCGCTCCGACGTTCTCGTCGGATGGTCCGCATCGCCCTCGGCCCGATCGGTCGCGGGGTCTGGAGCGCTGACCATACAGTCTGAGCGCTGTTGCTGCGGCAGTAATTGGAGATGTGTCCGAGCGCCGCACGTGAATACTCAGGAGCCCCGCAGTGAAAGTGTCGGCGACGGTCGGGATCCGCAAGCCCCCGGCTCGAAGCGCCACGCGGCCGATGGGGCCGGAGTTGCGTGACCCCTGACGGCACCACGCGCCATGCGGAGGCCATATACCCTCTCGATGGCACGCCGGCGGCTGTTGCCGATTCCATGGGCGGAGAAGTCGACACGGTATCGATCACCTGCCCCAGCGCAAGCACCCTGGTGATGGGAGCAACGCTTGCGGGAAACCTGAGTACTACCCGCGTCTTCACGGTTTCAGCGGATGGGAGGTATCAAACGGAGACGATCGTCTGGCGGGGACCGGACGGTAAACCGCACACGCGGACCAATACTTGGACTCGGAGTTGAGGGCACCGTCGTCGTCCGGCCAAAGCGACATTCGCCGCTCGAGTTCAGCGTCCAATTTGCGGACGTTCACCAGACGGGGAGATCCGTAGGTGACGCGCTCGTCACTGGGTCGGGTTCAGGTCGCCGACAAGCACGGCCAGATCGCGTTCGAGCCACGAGGTGGCGGACACGAGTCCGGCGTCCCGCAACCACGCCAGCTGCTCAGGCAAGGTGCTGGGCTTATCGTAAACGCCATCGATGGGCGTAACCGCATCGCGCCTGTCCTCGGGAACGATCAGGTCGCCGAGCACGAATCGCCCTCCCGGGGCGAGGACCGCAGTGACACGACGGAACAGGTCGGCCTTACCGGCGCCATCAAGGTGGTGGACCGCCAGCGCCGTTACCACAAGATCGAACGGACCGGGTGGCAGGGGATCCTCGAGACGCGCCACCCGAAGCTCCGCCTCGGCAGGTAGGACACGCCGCGCCGCCGCAAGCATCCTTGGACTTACGTCGATACCCACCAATCGTGCCTGCGGATGAACACTGAGCACCCTGCGGGCCGTGACTCCCGTCCCAGTACCCAGGTCGAGAATTCGTTCCACGTCTCGACGGTTGGAAGCTGCCGCAATCTCATCCTGAAGTCGACCATACGAGGGCACTTCGGCGGCCATCAATGCCTCGTAGGTCTCGGGAATGAAGTGGAACTGCGACACCGCCTGGCTCCAACAAAGCTGCCGCGAATCGACAGTACTAACAACAGCGAGTCACCTACATCGAAGCATGCGTCAGTACAGTCTGCTGGCTCGGCGTGACGATCATCGGGGCTGGCATTCTCTCATGTCCGATGGTCCGGCGGCGTGCGGCCAGAACCGGTCCTAGCTGCCATTGATTTGGCGTCTCCATAGCGGACGAATTCTGGCGGGATCCTGTCCTATCCGCCGTCCGGTGGCCATAAGGTCCGGCAGGAGTTGAATCTATTGAAGGTGCCGCGTAGCGCACCGGCCTTCCGTAGCCGGATCACTTCCAGCGATTGAATTGATCCCCAATCTTCTTCCCTAGCGCTGCTCCCGCCGGCGCTCCGAGCAACAAGCCCAAGGTAACGACGGCCAACGCGGCGTGCCTGTGATCACGAACCCAGCCCGTCGCTTCAACCGCAATGACCGCGAGGATCACCCCGACGGTAAGCCCGTATCGGCGGTATTTCATGTCGTGATAGCTGCGCATTGCGGTCGCGTCCTGGGGCGCTGCACTGATATCCTCAGTAAGTATAGCCCCCGGTCCGATCAACAGACATTTACGGGCCACAGAAGCGGGCATCGGCGAATTGGCTTTGGCTTCGGGCAAGCGGACCCTCCAAGCTGCCCAGAAACCGAT
>JASHUC010000261.1 GCA_030040235.1 Gammaproteobacteria bacterium
GTGATCTGCTCGAGGCCCTTCTCCGCGATGATCGCATCGGCGTCGCGCCCGCTCGCCCACATCGCCTCGAACACCTCCTTCGCGATCTTCCCGGAGATGGTCGCATCACTCATGCGCTCGAGAAGCCCGGCGAGCAGCGCCGGGGAGAGCCGGCTCGCCTCGATCTCGAGCCCATCCCGGTTGAGCGCGGCGGCGAGCTCCCCGGTCACCCAGTGGGCCGCGAGCTTCGGATCGCCGGGGGCTTGCCGCAGCACCTCCTCGTAGTAGGCCGCGAGCTCCCGGCTCGCGGTGAGCACGCCCGCATCGTAGGACGTGAGCCCGTACTGCGCGACGAAGCGCTCGGCCTTGGCATCGGGCAGCTCGGGCAGGCTCGCGCGCACCTCCTCGATGAAGCTCGGCGACAGCACGAGCGGCAGCAGGTCCGGATCGGGGAAATACCGGTAGTCGTTCGCTTGCTCTTTCGCGCGCATGGAACGGGTCTCGCCCCGGTCCGGGTCGTAGAGACGCGTTTCCTGCACCACTCGCCCACCCGACTCGATCAAATCGATCTGCCGGCTCACCTCGTACTGAATCGCCTTCTCGACGAAGCGGAAGGAGTTGACGTTCTTGATCTCGGCGCGGGTGCCGAGCTCCTTCGCACCCTGCGGGCGCACCGAGACATTCGCGTCGCAGCGGAACGAGCCCTCCTGCATGTTGCCGTCGCAGATCTCGAGGTAGCGCACCAGCGTGTGCACCTTCTTCATGTAGGCGATGGCTTCCTTCGCCGAGCGCAGCTCCGGCTCCGAGACGATCTCGAGGAGCGGCGTTCCGGCGCGATTCAGATCGATGCCGGAGAGCCCCGCGAGCCCCTCGTGCAGCGACTTGCCCGCATCTTCCTCGAGGTGCGCGCGGGTGATGCCGATGCGCTTGCGCGTGCCGTCATCGAGCACCACATCGAGCGCGCCGCCCGCGACGATCGGCAGCTCGTACTGGCTGATCTGATAGCCCTTCGGCAGGTCGGGGTAGAAGTAGTTCTTGCGCGCGAAGATCGACTGCGGCGCGATGCGCGCCCCGATGGCGAGCCCGAACTTGACGGCCATGCGCACCGCCGCGCCGTTGAGCACCGGGAGCACGCCCGGATAGCCGAGGTCGACGAGGTTGGCCTGCGTGTTGGGCGGGGCCCCGTAGGCGGTCGCCGACCCGGAGAAGATCTTCGAGCGGGTTGCGAGCTGGGCGTGGATCTCGAGCCCGATCACCGTTTCCCAGTTGTCGCGGCCGGCGCTCATTCGTATCCCGGCGGAATGCGCCGATGCCAGTCCGTCTCGCGCTGCAAGGCGTGCGCCGCCATGAGCAGCCGCTCCTCGGCGAAATGCGGCCCGATGATCTGCAGCCCCACGGGGAGCCGCCCGATGAACCCGCAGGGGGTCGAGAGCGCGGGCAGCCCCGCGAGATTCGCGCCGATCGTGTAGATGTCGTTCAGGTACATGGTGACGGGATCGGCCGTCTTGGCGCCGATCTCGAATGCGGGGGTCGGCGTCGTGGGGCCCATGATCACGTCCACTTGGCCGAAGGCGCGCTCGAAATCGCCCGCGATGAGCTGGCGCACCTTCTGTGCTTTCAAATAATAGGCGTCGTAGTAGCCCGTGGAGAGCACGTAGGTGCCGGTCATGATGCGCCGCTTGACCTCCGCGCCGAACCCCTCGCCGCGCGTGCGGCAGTAAAGGTCCGTGAGATCGCGCGGCTCCTTGCAGCGATAGCCGAATCGCACGCCGTCGTAGCGCGCGAGGTTCGAGGAGCATTCGGCCGGCGCGACCACGTAGTACGCCGGGACCGAGAGCGCGATGTTCGGCAGACTCACCTCCTCGAGCTTTGCGCCGAGCCGCTCGAACACCTTGAGCGCCGCGCGCACGAGCCGCTCGTTGTCGGCGTCGAGACCTTTCTCGAAGAACTCCTTGAGCAGGCCCACCTTGAGCCCGGCGATCGGCTGGCCGAGTCCGGCGGCATAATCGGGCACCGGACGGTCGACGCTCGTCGAGTCGCGCGGATCGAACCCCGCCATGGCGCGCAGCACGAGCGCGGCATCCTCGGCGCTCGCCGTGATGATGCCTCCCTGATCGAGGCTCGAGGCGAAGGCGATCATCCCGTAGCGCGAGACTCGCCCGTAAGTCGGCTTGACGCCGGTGACGCCGCAGAGAGCGGCCGGCTGCCGGATGGAGCCGCCGGTGTCGGTGGCCGTCGCCGCCGGGGCGAGCCGTGCCGCGACCGCGGCGGCCGATCCGCCCGAGGAGCCCCCGGGCACGAGTGCCGGATCCCACGGATTGCGCACCGGCCCATAGAAGCTGGTCTCGTTCGAGGACCCCATCGCGAACTCGTCCATGTTCGACTTGCCGACCATGACCATGCCGGCGGACCTGAGCTTGGCCACGACGGTGGCATCGTAGGGCGCGATGAAGTTGTCGAGCATGCGCGAGCCGCAGGAGGTCCGCACGCCCTCGGTACAGAAGATGTCCTTGTGGATGAGCGGAATACCCGTGAGCGGCCCCGCCGTCCCGGCAGCGAGCTCGCGATCCGCGGCCGCTGCCTGCGCGAGCGCCGCCTCGCGTGTCACCGAGATGAGCGCATTGAGTTTCGGTTGCGCGGTCTCGATGCGCGCGAGCGCCTCGCGCGCGAGCTCGGCGCTCGAGAACTCCCTGGCACGCAAGCCGGCGGCGAGCTCGGCGAGCGTTCGATTCACTCGATCACCTTGGGAACGAGATACAGCCCCGCCTCGACCTGCGGCGCATTCTTCTGGTAGCGCTCGCGCGCATCGTGCTCGCTCACCGCATCGGTGCGCAGTGTCTGCGCGAGGCCCGGCAACGGGTGTGCCATCGGGGCGGTCCCTGCCGTATCGGCACGGTTGAGCTCGCCGACCAACTCGAGAATGCGCGACAGGCTCTGCTGATACGCAGGAATTTCACTGTCGCGCAACTCGAGCCTCGCCAGGTAGGCGATGGTTTCGATCTCGTTACGCTCCATACTCTGATCGAGTTCGCAAACTGCGGAAAAAACGGCGCGAAATCATACACCTCGCCTTGCTGAATGTCCGCTCGGTTGATATGTTACCCGCCACTTTCGGGGGGTCCCTCCAGGTCGCATCTTTATCCCTTCATGCTCAAACGCTTGCGCGGCTATTTCTCCAGCGATCTGTCGATCGATCTGGGCACGGCAAACACGCTGATCTACGTGCGCGACAAGGGCATCGTGCTCAACGAGCCCTCGGTGGTCGCAGTGCAGGACGAGCCCACGCGCGGCGGCAAGATCATCGTCGCAGTCGGCTCCGAGGCGAAGAGCATGCTCGGACGCACCCCCGGCCACATCACTGCGGTACGGCCGATGAAGGACGGGGTGATCGCCGACTTCACGTACACCGAGAAGATGCTGCAGTACTTCATCAATAAGGTGCACGGCAACCGGATGCTCAAGCCCTCGCCGCGTGTCCTCGTGTGCGTGCCCTTCGGCTCGACCCAGGTCGAGCGGCGCGCCATCCGCGAGTCGGCCGAGGGAGCCGGAGCCCGCAACGTCGCCATCGTGAGCGAGCCCATGGCGGCGGCGGTCGGTGCCGGCCTTCCGGTGCACGAAGCGCGCGGGTCCATGGTACTCGATATCGGCGGCGGCACCTCGGAGGTCGCCGTGCTCTCCTTGAACGGAATCGTCTATGCGAACTCGGCGCGCATCGGCGGCGACCGCTTCGACGATGCGATCATGAGCTACGTGCGCCGCAACTACGGCATCCTGATCGGCGAGGCGACCGCGGAGCGCATCAAGATCGAGATCGGTTCGGCCTACCCCGGGCAGCAGGTACGGGAGCTGTCGGTGAAGGGGCGCAACCTCTCCGAGGGCGTACCCCGCAGCTTCACGCTCAACAGCAACGAGATCCTCGAGGCGCTGCAGGAGCCGCTGCAGAGCATCGTCGGCGCCGTCAAGCAGGCGCTCGAGCAGACCCCGCCCGAGCTCGGGGCGGATGTCGCCGAGCGGGGCATCGTGCTCACCGGAGGTGGAGCGCTCCTGCGCGACATCGACAAGCTGCTCACCGAAGAAACGGGTCTGCCGGTGGTCGTGGCGGACGACCCGCTCACCTGTGTGGCTCGCGGTGGCGGCCGCATTCTCGAGTTGATGGACGAGCTGGGGCCGGGGCACTTCGGGCTCGAGTGAGCACCCCTTAGCGCGTTGTGGCCGTCTTCGCCGCAGGCAGTTACCGACCTTCGCCGGGGCGAGGCGCCTCTCCTGGGTTTCGCTTCACGATCTACGCGGCACTCGCGATCGCCATCATGTTCCTCGACCAGCGGCGCGGCTGGCTCGAGCAGGCACGCTACTACCTGAGCGCCGCCGCCTACCCGCTGCAGCTCGCCGTGAGCTCCCCCACGGCCGCCTGGCGCTGGTTCCAGGACAGTGTCGAGACGCGCGATGCGCTGCGGGCCGAGAATGTGGCGCTGCGCGAGCGCGAGCGGGTGCTCGAGATGCGCTCGGAGCGCTTCGAGGCGCTCTCCCGCGAGAACGGCGAGCTGCGCGGCTTGCGCGACGCCCTGCCCCCGGTCGCCGATCACTGGATGGTCGCCGAGATCGTCAACGTCGAGCTCAACAGTCTGCAGCAGCGTGTGCTCATCAACCGCGGCGCGCGCAACGGCGTATTCAAGGGACAGGCCGTGATGGACAGCGAGGGCCTGCTCGGCCAGACGATGCACGTCGGCCCCTGGAGCGCCGAGGTGATCCTCATCACCGACCCGGAGCACGCGGTGCCGGTCCAGATCGAGCGCACGGGCGTGCGCACGATCGCGGTGGGCACGGGCGACACCCAATCCCTCGCGCTGCCGTACCTGCCCGCCAACGCCGATGTGAAGCCCGGCGACCTGCTCGTCACCTCCGGGCTCGGCGGGGTGTTCCCCCAGGGCTACCCCGTCGCCCGTGTGGTCGAGGTGCGCCGGGATGCGGTACAGCCCTTGGCGCAGATCCGCGCGCGGCCGCTCGCGCAGCTCGACAGCTTGCGCGAGGTCATGCTCGTATGGTTCCGCCCGGACAGCCCCGCCGCGCCGAGCAATTCGCGGGGCGGAAACTCGGTCGAGAGTGACCTCGCGCGGGGCAACCCCATCTTCCAGCCTCAGCCGGTTCCCGCGCGACGCGCCGCGGCGGGCTCCTCCCCGGGCGCCTCCCCTGCCCACCCGGCGCGCGCGACCGGGGGCTCCCCCGCCCCCGCCCCGGCAGCCCCGGGCACC
>JASHUC010000262.1 GCA_030040235.1 Gammaproteobacteria bacterium
AGGAGTGGTGTCGCTGCAGGCTCGACGGAGCGCCGCCAGCCGAATACGTGACTGTAATTGGCGGATGGAACGACTTGGGTGAGAGCGGTCCTCACCCGCTCGGCCGGAAAGTGGGACATCGCGAGCTGCATCGATCTCGGCCGGCGCGAGGAATACCCGATCATGATCACGGACCGGTCGCGCTCGGTCTGCATCGATTCGTGATGGAAGACCTTTGCGGTATCGCAAAGCACGACGGTTCCGGCCGGCCCGAAAATGCGCTTCCACTTCTCCCGCGGCACGATCTGCTGCATGCGCGCGTTCGTAAGCTCGCCCGGGCCGCGAAAGTCGCGGTAGGTGATCCCGAGACTGAGCGGGATGTACTCGAAGGGCCCCCCGCCGGGGGCCACGTCGTTGAGGTAGATCACCACCCGTAGCACGTGGAAGTCCTCCGCGTCCTGATGCCAGAGCCGCGGACCTGAGAATTCGTTGTCGACCAGGGAATGGCGCAGCACGGCGCCGTGATAGGCGACGGGAAGCTTCAGATACTGCTGTGCGAGCGAGAGGATGCGCGCGTCGAGGCCGAGCAGGTACAGCTGCGGCACCCGCGAGAGAAGCGCCTCCGCCGTGAGGTCGGAAGAGGAAGTGGCGCGCGCCCAGAGCGAGGGGTTATCGCGCACGCAGTCCTGCTCGAGCACCGCCAATGCGGTGCGGAGGATGTGAGCTCCCGAGTCGGGCAGCAGCCGATCGAGGCTCGTGACATGCACGCCCTCGGTCTCCAGATCGGAAGCGACTCGAGCTGCGTTGACGGAGGATTCGCCGGCGAGCTGCCGCCGGAACATGAGCGACGCAACCAGATGCGACGCTCGAAGCGAGTACATGCGCGCCGCGTGAGTTAGTCGTTCGCGCGAGACCATGGGTCTCTTCTTGCCACCTTGTAACGCGGACCTTGGTGGATTCTACATCATCGCGGGGCCGCGACGCGGTCCGACGGCCGGTCGCGCGCGGTCAAAGTGAAGCGCATCGGGCAGATTTTTCAACAGCCGCAATATGTAATCTGTCGCGTTCACGAGCGAGTTGCCGCACCGATTCGCATGATGTGGCGCACGCGCTCCACGAAGGTGGCGAGGTGCGCGCGCTCGTTCTCTTGCGAATGGACACGGGCCAGCTCCTTGGCCTGATCGAGGAACTCCGTACGCAGAGACGCCCTGTGCTCGGCATCCTCGATGGCGGAGCGCACTTTCTCCACATAGAGCAGAAGATCGCCGCTCGGAACCTCCCGGAAGATCGGTGGACGGAAATATTCCTTGCCCGCTTCGCCCGTGTAACCGACCACGATGTTCCCGGCGAGGGCGGCCTCGAGCGGCGGCAGCCCGTAGCCCTCGAGGTCGGAGAAGGAGAGGAAAATCGAGCTGCGTGCCATGACGGCTGCGACTCCAGCCTCATCCAGATTGTCGATGGCCTGCAGCTGCCAGCCCCCGGGAAGCGCGTTGTCGAGGTACAGGCACAGCCGCTCGGAATGCGGTCGGAGCTTCCTCGGCATGTAGCTGATCAAGCGCTCCTTCGTGCCCGGCGTGAACCGCGGAGGGACGCTCAAGTAGAGGCGCAGGATCTTCTCGCGTGAGACAAACGGTTGAATCAACGAGGTCATCTCACTCGCATGCGAGGACACCGAGAGCACCAGGTCTGCGTTGCGGTAGGCCTCGCGCACGACGCTCTGCTCGAATCCCGCCGAGATGTGGGCGAGAAAGCCATTCTGAACCCAGATCGCATAGCGCAAGCCCGCAGGTACGCAGAATTTCGCGGCGAGGGCTGCCCAGACCTCCGGAATCACCAGAAAGTCGTGGCGCGGATCGAAGTGGGCGAGCGGCAAAGTCTTGACCTGGTGGGCGAACCAGCTGTAAGAGGCGCGCGGCTTCTCGGGATGGAACGCAAAGCACGGTACGCCTTGCTCGCAGATGAGCTCGATGTGCCGGTAGCTCACCTTGTTGCCTCCGCTCGGCGTGTTGTCGCTCGGGAGGAGATAGACGATGCGGAAGGGCGCTCCGGAACGTCGCCCTGGGAGGCAAACCGTGCAGGCGTTGTCGGTGCAGACCGTCAACGCCTTCGGCACCGTTCCGGCGCCCACCGGATCGTATCCCTCCAGGCGATTGCTCAGCCGCAGGTAACCCCTGCGCGCGGCGCGGACGATGGCTTTGACGGTTGGATTCATGATCTTCCCGATCTAGTCGCGCTTGGAGCGAATCCACTCGCGCTGCCGGTTGGCGAGGAATCGTCCGTAGAGGGGCACTTTGGACAAGACGTAGATCGGGGCGAACGTCAGCTCGCGGAGGCTCAGGACCGCGCGACCATAGCGGGCCCACGAGAGAACGATGGCGGAGGTGATCATGAGAAGCTCGGCCAGAGTGAGCTCGAGCGGGACTCGTATGCCGGTGAGTGCCTCGAGCGCCACGCCCGCGCAACAGGCGAGCACGACGAGCAACGTCAGGAGAGCGACGGGCGGCACGCTCAGGTCGAGCGCGAGCGATGCCGCCTGCGCATCTCGCGAGCGGATCGCGTGCAGGAGCAACCCTCCGGCCTCGCCCAGAAGGGTCGCGAGATGTCCGTGCTCCCAGCGCTGACGTTGAGTGCGGACGCCTTCCGGTGATAGCGGAAATTCGCTCGTGACGAGCGCCTCGGGACAGAAGAGCGGCGCTGATCCCATCCGCGCGAGATCGATTCCGAGCTGCAGGTCCTCGACGATGTGGCCGCTCGCGACTTTGGCCTTGAGGATGCAACCCCATGGAAATGCCATACCGCTCCCCGTGAGGTGGCAGGGCAGATGCAATCGATGTAACCCGGCCGGACGGACCTGGTTCTTGATGAGCCACGCCAACTCTGCGACGCGCAGCTTGAGGCCGGCGGAAATCGGCGCTCGCATGAGGTAGAGGGCCTGCACGGGGCGCCCGGTCGCCGCGCAGCGCCGGGCGAGGAGGTCGATCGCGCCTGCCGCGACCGTGCAGTCGGCATCGACGATGACGACGACGTCCGGGGCGTCGGCGGCGAGTTGTCGCAAGCCATGGTCAATCGCATATCCCTTGCCGCGGTGCTCGGTGTCGGTGCGTTCAACCACTGCTGCACCCTCGGCGATCGCGATGCGCGCGGTCTCATCGGAGCAGTTGTCGGCGACGACCAGGACACGTTCGCCGTCCCTGAGCTGCGCAAGGACGGCGCGCAGCGTCGCCGCAATGACGGAGGCCTCGTTGTGGGCCGGGATGAGGATCGCGAGGCGCGGCCGCTCGCCCGTGCGGGGCTCTCCGGCCGCTCGCCTCGAGAGCGCGAACAGGACCTCGATGAACAGCACGCACACCGGTACGAGCAACAGCGCGGCGGCGCATCCGAGCAGGATTGCAAGTGCGGTGCTCAAGGTTGGTCCCGGAGCAGCGCGGCGAGCTTTGCCGCCGAGGCATCGATCGCGTGACGCTCGATGACCCGCTGATACCCGCGCTCGCCCATCTGGCGCAACTCATCGAGCGGCATGGAGAGGCATTCCTCCATCGCCGTCGTGAGCTCCTCGACGGAGCCGGCCGGGAACAGCCATCCCGTCTCTGCTTCGCGCACGAGCTCCGGAATGCCGGCGACATAGCTCGCAAGGACGGGGCGCTTCAGGGCCATCGCCTCCATGATGACGACCGGCAGCCCCTCGGCGAAGCTCGGCAGCACCAGGGCGCGCGCCGCGAGTAGCTCCTGCCGCACTTCGTTGCTGCTGATCCAGCCCGTGATTCGCACGTGGTCACCGAGGTGGTACTTCGCGATGAGCGACTCGAGCAGGCCGCGCGCCGGGCCGTCTCCGGCCAGGACCAATTCGAAGGGCATCCCCTTCGAGGCCAGGCGGCGGGCAGCCTCGATGAGCAGCAGCTGGCCTTTGGCCTCCACGAGTCGCCCGATGCAGACGAAGCGCGGCGCCGGTCCGAGCGGCCTCGCCTGCCCCTCGTAAAATCGCCTCTCGAGACCGCAGTGGACAATCCTGATCTTGGGCCACTCGGCGTAGGGGGCCCACAGGCACAGTTGGCTGCGCCCGAAGCTGCTGATCGCCACCACGAACGAGGCGCGGTGAATCTTCTCCGGCAAGCCGATCGGCCTCAGGAATTCCTCGGGCCCGTGAACCGTAAAGCTGTACGGCGGCCCGCCGAGCGCGTGAGCCAGCATGACCACGTCGGCGGAATTGGTGCCGAAATGCGCATGAACGCGCACCGCCCCGAACCGGTGCAACCAGGGAACGATTCGACAGGCTTCCGCCACATAGAGCAGGTGATACACCAGGGGGCGGTCCGAGACGCGCGAGGCCTTGAAGGCCAGTCGCACCGCCGCAGCCACCTTGAGCGGCGTGCGCAAAAGCGCAGCGAGCGTCGGTATCAGCAGCGCCCCGGGTCCCTCGCGTAGCACATAGCGTGTCCGGTCACGCTCCCGCCGGTCTTCCTCATCGGGGAGCGGTCCACTCCACCCGCGAACCGCAATGCGCTGGATGTCGAAACCGCATCGCTCGAGGGCGAGGATCTCGCGCCGGATGAAGCTATGGCTGACTTTGGGATATTCGTTGATGAAATAGGCGATTTTCAAACGGTGCACTGATTCTGTTCAAACATCGTCCGAATACGATCGGCGCTGCCCATCTTACCGTGGACCGCGGAGCGCAGA
>JASHUC010000263.1 GCA_030040235.1 Gammaproteobacteria bacterium
CTCGCTCAGATCCGTGACGACATGCAGCAGGCGGCGATTCCGCCGGTCGGCGTCACCGGACGAAATCCGGATTTTCCGGCGCTGGCGCGCGCCTACGGGGCCGAAGCCGTGCATGCCACCGGACCCGAAGCCCTCACGCAGGCGCTCCGAGCGGCCCTCGCGCGTCGTGGACCGACGCTGATCGAAGTGTTCGATACCGACTTTCAGACTGACATCAATCGGTAACATGTCCTGAGTCATGTGTGCGCCGAGCGAGAACCAGATCGGCCGTCGGATATTTGATCCGGGGGTAAACTCTCGACAAGAGCAGGATTGCGGCAACGAACAGCAGCGGGTTGAAGATGTTGCCTTCCGGCCCGGCCGTCCCGCCGGTAAGCCACGGGTTACCACGGATTGCCGCGTTTGAGAGGTGTCCGGTCGCATCGGGATTACAGGAATAAAAGAAGGAAAGTCCCCAATCAAAGGACATATGGGCGCCAATGCCAAACCACAGGCTTCCGGTGCGGCGCAGTGCCAGGCAGAGAAAGAGCGCCATCAGGGCGATGTTCGCGATGGCTCGCCCGGGCGCTGAAGCATCGAGGTGCACCAGACCGAACAGTATCGACGTTACCACCGAGGCCGGCCAGAATCCCAACCCGCGACTCAGCGTGAATTGCAGATAGCCCCGGAACGCAAACTCCTCCGCTAGAGCAATCATCGAGCTCGCTACCAGCCAGAGCGCGCCGTATCTCACGATTTGACCGAGCGGCAGCACGATTTGGCCGAATGAGTAGGCACCGCTCAGGACCATCAGAGCAATGTTGGCGGTGAGAATGGCAAAGCCCCAGAGTGCGCCGGTCCAAAATTGCTTGCCAAACATCCTTCGCAACGGCAACCCGTAGTCTGCCAGGGTTCGACGTTCGAGCGCGCCGATGATCAAGACGACCAATAGAACGAGAATGAAGGCAACGGCCTTTTCGAACAGCGACCCCGCGGCGGTGGCACCCGAACCAAAGAGCTCGTGTTCGACGGCAATGACGCGACCGCCCTGCCACTCCAGAACGGCCATGACAGCAACGAATGCTGACACGCGCCATCCGGCACGCAGGCCGGAGGACCCGTAGAACATCCGGACAAGGAGCCTGGCAGGGCGCTTGGCGGAGGCGTTCACCGTGTACGATCCGAGGCTACTGCAGAGCGCTGCGCCCTGGGACGCCGCCCGAGGATTCCCCGGCTGGAGCGGGCCTCGGGCCGAGCTCCGTGCAAGCCTCGATCGGCGGCTGCGCCGGGATGAACGGACCCTTCTGCACGCGCGGTACGGGCTTGCGACGCATCTTGCGCCACAGGTCATAGAGCGTGAGCGCACCGGTGAGCGCGGCGAGGGTCGCGAAGTAGGCCGGGGGCCCGAACGCGCCAATCAGCGTTCCGGCGAGGAGCGGCCCGACCGCGGCGGCCAGGCCGTTGAGGCGCAGCAGTGCGCTGCTCGCGGCCACCATCTCGCGAGACTCGAGCTTGTCGTTCACATGCGAGACCGCGAGTGAATAGAGCGTGAAGGCCGAGCCGCTGAACAGCCCTGCGAGCGCGAGCAACAGCGGCTGGGGCAGCGCGCCGAAAGCGGCGAGCGTGCCCGCGGCGAGAGTCGCAAGCAGGCAAACTCCGGCGATGACGGTGCGCCGGTCGACGCGGTCGGACAGGCGCCCGACGGGATACTGGGTGGCGACCGCGGCGAAGATGCTCACGGCCATGAAGGTGGCGACTCCGCCGGTCGAGAAGCCGATGAGCCGCGCATAGACCGGGCCCATCGAGTACACGATGGAGGAGATGAGTCCGGAGGCGCTGACCGCCACCACTCCGGTCGGCGAGTCTCGATACAGGTCGCGGTAGCGCACTTTGCGCGGCGCGGCGATCTCCGGGGCCTGCTGTGCCGACACCACGATGGGGACCATCGCGAGCGAGATGAGCGCCGAGACGAGCATGAAGGGCGCGGGGGAGCGCGGATTCGCAAGTAGCAGCAGAAACTGGGCCGAGCCGAGCCCGATGTAGAGGACCAGCATGTACACCGCGAGCAGACGGCCGCGATTGGCGCTGCTCGCGCGATCGTTGAGCCAGCTTTCCGCCACGACGTAGATACCGGCGAGACAAAGCCCGGTGAGCAGCCGCATCGCCGCCCAGGGCACGGGGCGAACGAAGGCGCCTTGCACCAGCACCGCAGCCGAGGCGACGGCGGCCAGGGCAGCGAACACGCGGATGTGCCCGACCTGGCGCAGCATGCGCGGCGCGGCGCTCGTGCCGGCGAGATATCCCACGTAGTAGCAGGACATGATGGCGCCGATCACCGGCGAGCCGAATCCCTCCAGACTCCCTCGCAGCGAGAGCAGCGTGCTCTGGAGGCCCGCGCCCAGCATGAGGACGCCCATCCCCAGGAGCAGCGGCCAGGTAGCGGCGATCGGATTCATGACGCTACGGCGATGAGGCGGACTCGAGCGCCTCGAGCCGCGGACCCTCCACCCTGCCGAGCCTCAGCGAGGCATCGTAGAGCACCACTCCGAACACGACGACCGCGATCGCGAGCGCCACGAAGGCCCTCACGTGCCGCCCCTCGAAGCGCCGGATGGCCGATGCGAACCCAAGCAGTGCCAGGAGTGCGGCGATGACGATGACCGCATCGACGCTCGCCCTCTGCCAGTAGCTGCCTCCGAGATGCAACCACATGCCGAACTCATCGAAGGTGAGCGCCATCGCCACCCCGTAGAGCGCGGCCGTGAAGCGCAGCGCCCTGCCGCCCGGTCTGGCGAAGATCGAATAAGCCGCGACGACCGCGAGCAGCAAGATGCCGTAATTGAGATGGTGGACGTGGGTGCCGCGGAGAAAGAAATAGAGATTGGGAATGCGGCGCGCCATGATCATGAAGACGACGACGCGCGCCGCGATGAACGTCAGGATGAAACCGATCAGCGCGCGGCGCGCAAGCCGCGCGGATTCGCCCGTCGATGGGTTGAGCCCGGCCGAGGTTGTCGCCATCCGTCGTCCCCTGGTTGACCGCCAGGCGCGATGATGTCACGCCGACCCTCGGGAGGAATAGCCAGGCGCCCCGAGCACCGCCGGATAGGCAAATCCCTCGAGCTCGGGAGACGGCAGCGGCGCGAGCGGGAGCCCTCGCTCCTGAGCTCAGAACTTGTACTCGAAGTCCATTCCGATCGTTCGCGGCCGATAGGTCGAGAGTATGGTGCCCTGGGCGTACTCGCTGTAGCTGGTGCACGCGACGTTGAGGCAGCCCACGCGCCCCGGTCCGGATGCATCGGAGAGCAGCGCAAAGAGGTCCTGTGAGTTCGTGAGGTTGTTGACGAACGCATCCACCTCGAACTTGCCGAAGTACATCCCGGCGCGCAGGTTCATGATCCTGAAGCCGGGCAGCCGGTAGGCGTCCGGGAGGTACTCCTCCGTCCCGGGGCCATAGGTCTGATAGAACTGGCCCTCGTAGCTATAGTCCGCGCGCACGAACGTCGGTCGATTGGCGAGCTGGAAGCGATACTCGGCCGTCAGATTGCCACTCCAGACGGGCGAGTAAGGCATCTCGTTCCCCGGACCGATCAAGAGGATTCCATCGCTCGAGAGGCCGTCCGGGTAACGGGCATCGGTGTAGGCGGCATTGACCCCGACCTCGAAGCCGGGGAACAACAGGGCTTTCGCCGAGAGATTGCCTCCCTGGCTCACGACCTTGGCGGCGTTGCCGATGAAGGTCAATCCGCAGGTCAGATTGATGTTGGTTTGCACGCCCGTCCAGTCGATGTAGTACGCGGCGGCATCGATCGAGGCGCGTCCGTCCCAGGTGATCCACTTCGCGCCGAGCTCGTAGTTCCAGAGGCTGTCGGAGTTGTAAGTAACCGGCGCGCTCTTGTAACCCACCGCCGCCAGAGAGGCTGCGCAGGCGGGTGGAATGGTGGTATTGACGCCGCCCGAGCGGAATCCCTTGGAAGCGTTCGCATAGAAGTTGAGGTCCGGGTCCACGACGTACTGCAATCCGAAGAGCGGCGTGGTGGGTGTCTGGCTCACGCTGCCCGACCCCGCGGGCTCGAGCACGCCCGTCGGATAGCCGAACAGCGCCCCGCCCGCTTCCTGGGCATAGGTGAACTCGTCCCACGTGATGCGATCGCCCACGGATGCCCGAAGCGCTTCAGTGATCTTGAAGGTCAGCTGGCCGTAAATTGCCTTCTGAATCTCGCGGAAGCTCTGGTCCACGAGGTAGCCGATACCGTTCAGCGACTCGAACGGGGTGCCCGCCGCCGAGGGAAGGCCCAGGAGTGAGGCTGCCGCGAGGTCACCGGTGTTGGCCGTGATCTGCGCCCAGGAGGACATGTTGGTCAGGTCGTAGAAAGCGCCGCCGACCCAGGTGAGGCGCGCGTCGGGGTCGGTCGAGGTCGCGCGGAACTCCTCGGTGAAGTCCGTGACGTGGCCGTGCTGCGCGAAGACCGAGGAGTAATCCGGCAGCGTTGCGATGAAGGGGCCGTTGTTCGGCAGCGTGTTGTAGGGCGCCTCGAGCGGCGTCACCGAGCGGCTCGCGGTGTCGACGAAGGAGAAATTCGGCGCCGCATCGTTGATCGTGTCCGCATAGGCGGAGATGAGCTTCAGATCGACGGCCTCGAAGGGATACTCGATCGTGAGCGACGGGAGACTCAGCGAGTCGCTATGAGGACTCAAAAGCGGCGCAAGCTGCGCGTCGGAGGTGTAGAAGTCCTCCCCGACGTTGGTGTTCTGCCCCGTCTTGTAGGGACCGAAGTTGCACGGGCAATAGGTATAGAGCGTGCCGGGAGTACCCGGGCCGAGGTACGCGGAGAACTTCGGGATGCTTCCCCAGTACTCGTCCGAGTCGCGGTAGAAGTTGTAGAAGAAGTTGTAGTCGAGCGTGATGATCGCAGCGCCGAAGGGCTTCCAGGCGAGCGCCGCATCGAGGGCCTGGCGGTCGTCGCTGTTGGTGTTGTCCCCGCCGGGAAGCGTATCCCCGGTGAACTGCGAGACGTGATCGATGTAGCCCCCGTCGTGCCGGTCCCAGACCGTCACGCGCGCCGCGAGCGTATCGTCCACGAGCGGGCCGCCGAGGGTCAGTCCGCCCTCTTCGTTGGGATCACCATACTGAGTGTTGGATCCCTCGAGCAGCGCGTTCACGGTGTAGTTCGTGAAGTTCGGCTGCGGCGTGATGAAGCGCACGGTGCCGCCTTCGGAGGAGCCCCCGTAGAGGGTGCCCTGCGGGCCCATCAGCACTTCCACGCGATCCAGATCGAACAGTTGCGGGAAGACGGTGCCTCCGGGTGAAGGGCCGAGGACGTTGCGCTGCTGCAGCGGCACATCGTTGATGTAGATGCCGGTGGTTGAGGCGCCCACGCCCTCGGCATTGATGCCGCGGATGGCGACCGAGGTCTGTGCCACCGAGCCTGCGGTGCCGCCGCTGTTGACCGGACTGATGTACATGCTCGGGACGAGCTCATCCAGATCGTTCGCGGTCTTCAGTCCCTGCTGCATGATGTCCTGGTTCGTCACGGCCTGGACCGAAAACGGAACCTGCTGAACGGTCTGCTCGCGCCGGGTCGCCGTGACGACGACCTCCTGAACGGTCTGATCCGAGCTGCTCGCGGACTGGTCCTGAGCGGCGGCCGGGGGCTGCTGCGCGAGCGCCGCTCCGCCGAGCGCGAGGCTCAACGAGAGCCCCAGCGTGCAAACAGTGAACTTCACGGCTTGTACCTCCCCAGAAAAATAAAGTGCGCCGTCAGCGAGCGCTCCCTGCGCTCTTGTACCCCGGCGGGTGCAGCGGGGCCCCCAGAACCTTGCCCCGAGCGGTGACCACGCCCATCAGGCTTCCGCCGTGCTCACCGCTGCGCAGCGGGTGCATGACGAGAGAGATCCGGTCGCCCGGCTGCAGCGTGTGACGCGTCCAACCCTCGCGGGCGAGTCCGACGACGCTGCCGCCCTCGATGCTCCAGTGCGTGACCTTGCCGCCGGGATCGGGCACGTCGAGCTCGATCCAGGTGTGCGGATTGGTCCACTGGAAGCCGGTCACGGTACCGACCAGAATCTGCTCCTTCTTCGGATCGAACATGCTGAAGGAGTGATGGGCGAACGCGGGAGAGACGCTCAGCAGCGCAAACACCAGGCTCGCAAGCTCCAGGCTTACGGTGATCGAGCCCGCGAGGACTCGAGCAACGTATCGCGCCGAGATCCTCACCCGAGGTTCCTACTTGTCGAGAACGGTTCCGGTGACGCCGCTCGGACTCACCGGGTTGCGATTGTTCTCTTCGCACACGTACTCCATCATTTCCATCCCGTGCTTGCGGTGGAGGTGGATCACCTCGACCCACGGCCGCGAGAACGCCTTGGGGTCCTCCACGGTCATCACCACCTTCACTCGATTCGCACCTTCGCCGCTCAAGCGCTCGGTGATGTGGATGGCATCGCTGTGGGTGCCGCCCTCGTCGCCGGTGATGTGAGTGTCAGCGCGGATCCCCGCCGTATCGACCACCAGAACCTTGCCCTCCCAGCGGCCGATCGAGTGGCCGTTGTAGGTCGGGTCGAGGTCGGCCGGCTGCTTGCGCTCATCGAGGTAGATGCGCCGCGTCTGCTCGTTCCACTCCTGGGAGATGTTGATCTGCGCCGGCGTCTCGAGGATCTCGAACGCATAAGGCCCCTCCCAGAAGGCCGGCATACCCTGCGGCAGGCACATCGCGCCACGATCCCCGATGGGCTTACCCGCGGCGATCGCCTTCTGCGAGGCCCGATATGCCACGAGGTACTTGCCCTTGTAGGCGGGGATGTTGGCCGCGAGGCTCGCCTGCTCCGCAGGATCGAACCTGCCAGGTGCCGCGACCTCCGTCCCGTCCTGCTTGTCCATGAAACTGTCGGCGATGACCCATACGCCGTTCCAGTCCGGATGTACCGCGGGAGGCCCCACGGAGGTCGCGGCGCCGGCAAAGCTGCTCGCCGCCGCCCAGAAGAGCGCCGCGGCGCGCCCAAGATCGAAGTTCCGGCCCCCTGAATGCGCCACGTTTCGCGGTCCGCCGTCGCTCGTTCGGATCCGTGCTGCGTATACAACTTCGTATAGGATCCTAGGAGCAGCTTTACTAAATGTCAACGCGACGGACATGCGCGAGACGGGCGTTGCGGGCCCGCCACCGCGCGCGCAGCGGACCACCGATCTGCGGTGTGATAAGCTTCGAGTGTGGTTGCACAAACCAAACAAGAAACGGTCTACAAGATCCTGAGAGAGCGCATCGAGCAGTCGCAGTACGCGCCTTCGCAGCGCCTCGTCATCGACTCCATCGCCCGGGAGCTCGGCATCAGCCAGGTACCGATCCGGGAGGCCATCCGGCGGCTCGAGGCCGAGGGCCTGGTGCTCTACAGCGCGAATTCCGGTCCCTTCGTCGCTCCGGTTTCCCGCGAGCAGTGGTTTCAACTGATGGAGATGCTCGCGGTGCTCGAGGGATACGCGACCGCCGCGGCTGCCGCGCGGATCGGCCCCGCGGAGATCAAATTGCTGCGCAAGATCAAGGACCGCATGGAGGAGGCCCTTGCCGGGCTCGACTTCCCTGCCTGGACCAGTGCGCACCGCGAGTTCCACCGGGTGATCCACGGCCACTGCGACAACCAGTTCCTGGTCGATCAGATCGAGCACATCATTCAGCGCGCCGACCGCGTGAGCCTGCTCGCCTTCGCGCGCGAGCGCGGCGTCATCATCTACACGCTCGGCGTGCGAACCGGCAAGGAAATCATCGAGAAGCACGCCGACATC
>JASHUC010000264.1 GCA_030040235.1 Gammaproteobacteria bacterium
GTTGCAGGGCCTGCGCCTTGAGCCCCTCGAGGGTGCGCCGCTCTCCGCCCCAAATATCGAAGGTGTAGGTGACCCCCAGGGCGGCCATGAAGTATTGCTCGATGAAGTTGGGAAAGCCCGGGAACACCTCCGCACCACTTTCCTGGTAACGCGAGGCGAACACCGACCCTTGGAACTGCGGCGAAAAGACACCTTCCTCGGCCCGCACGTTCTCGCGGTACTCGCGCAGGGTCGCCTCCTGGGCGGCGATGTCCGGATAGCTCGCCATCGCCTGACTGATCAGCGCATCGAGCTTCGCCGAGCCGAACAGCCTCCACCACTGCCCCGCCAGATCCTGGCCGAGCTTGAAGCTTTGCGCCTTGCCGCCCGGACCGGCCACACCGGTGGAGGCGGTCTGCCCCGCCAGCCCCTCGTGGGTATACCCATCCTGCGTGGGCGGGGCCGGCGCATGGTAGTTCGGCCCCACCGCGCAAGCCGATAGAACGAGCGCGGCCGCCCCGACCCCGGAAAGCAATTCGGACAAACTTCGCTTGGTGCTCATGGCTGGGTGTCAGTTCGACGCCTGATTAGCATTAGATGCTCGAGCGCTCCAAAAGGTTTATACGTCGGCGAGGCGCTCGAGGGTGCACCCAGTACAATAACTCCGAGGTCGAGACCAACGCACGATTACTGATGATACAGTAGCTGCAGACGATCTCATTGCACCGACCGTGACGCTCCGCGCGTGGGGTCACACGGGGGGCTGATGAAGTTCATTCCACTCGTCTGGGCCGGAATCTGGCGCAAGCGCAGCCGCGCAATCCTGATCCTCGCGCAGGTGATCATCGCGTTCGCGCTATTCGGCGTGCTACAGGGACTTTCGGGCGCCGTCAACCACGCGATCGCATCCTCGCACGTCGATCGGTTGTACGTGACGAGCAAGCTCGATCTCGGATTCCCACTCCCGATCTCGATGGTCGAGTGGGTCAAAACAGTCTCCGGCGTTCGTACCGTCGCGCCCCGCTATCAATTCGGAGCGACCTATCAGCGCCCCACTCAGGGCGTGGGAATCCTGGCAACGGACCTGGATTCGTACCTCGCGGTCTATCCCGAAGACGAGGTCGATCCGGCGCAGGCGCGTGCGATGCGGCAGGTGCAGGACGGTGCGCTGGTGGGCATCGGCACGATGCACAAGTACGGCTGGAAGGTGGGCCAGCGCGTGACGTTTCAGTCGTCGTTGAAGCGCATGGACGGGTCGAGTGACTGGACGTTCGAGATCGTCGGCACGTGGGTAGACAGCGAGGACGACGATCCGGATAACTCACAGGCTCTGTTCACTCATTACCGTTATGTGAACGAGTCGTTGCCCACGGGCCCGGGCCGCGACACCATGGTCCTCGCAGCGCTGCGCATCACCGATCCCGCACGCGCCCCCCAGATCGAGCAGGCAATCGACTCCCACTACGCGAACTCCCCGAACGAGACGCTCACGCAGTCGGAGAAAGAGCTGTCGGAGGCGGAGCTCGCCAACTTCGGCGATATCGACACGGTCGCAAACCGGATCGTCGGGGCTACGTTCTTCGTGCTGCTCTTTGCGACCGGGGCGCTGATGATGCAATCAATCCGTGAGCGCACTCCGGAGCTCGCCGTGCTGAAGACCGTCGGCTTCTCGGACCGGCACGTGATGGTGCTGATCCTCCTCGAGACGCTGGTGCTCTGCCTGGTGGGCGCCGCAATCGGTTTGTATGTCGGCGCGCGGCTTCTCCCGGTCGCCCGCGATCAGATCGGCACGGTTACCGTACCTCGCATCGTCTTCGTGATCGGTCTTGGCTGCGCCGTGGTCCTTGCGCTCGCGGGCGGCGCGATGGCTGCGTGGCGCGGACTGCGGCTGCGCGTCGTCGACGCGCTCGCCGCCCGCTGAGGACCGGAGCATGCGCGCCATTCGCCATATCGGGCTCCTGACCGCCGCCGCCATCCGTAGTATCCCCGAGCGTCTCGGCACCTCGGCCGTCACGGTGATCAGCATCGCGACGGTCATGGGCGTGCTGGTGGCGATGCTCGCATTGAGCGAGGGCCTGGAGAAGTTCGTGCAAGCCGACGTGAGCCCGGATGCGGTTGTCGTCGTCTCGAGGGGTGCGGAGTCGGCCCTCGGCAGTTCCCTGCCGAAGACGATCATCGGCAGCATTGCCGACAAGCCCGGCATCAAGCGCGATGCCGAAGGTAAGCCTGAAGTGACCGCTACGGTCTTCATGTTCATCAACGCGGTGAATATCGAGAACCAGCGCGGTACCGTCAGCTTGTTCTCCGTCACGCCCGAATGGGTGACGATCAACCCCGAGCTTCACATCATCGAAGGCCGATACTTCCGGCCCGGGCTGCACGAGCTCATCGTGAGCGACCTCGTCCGCCAGCGCTTCAGGCACTTCAATGTCGGCGACGAGGTGCGCGTGCGGGGTACGGTATGGAGGATTGTCGGTGCTTATCACAGCACAGCCACCGCTCTCGAGGACTCGGTCATCGGGGATGCGGATACCGTTCTGTCCGCCTTCCCGCAATCTCAATTCAACGTCGTGGACGTCATGCTCCAATCGCCGAGCATGTTCGAGACCTTCAAGAAAGCTGTCGCCAGCGACCCGACCCTGATGGTGGATGTGAGGACGCAGGCGGAGGACAACGAAGCGATCATCAAGTCGCGCCGCAAGTTGCTCGACTTCGTCAGCTACTTTCTCGGCGGGCTGATGGGACTCGGCGCGGCGTGCGGCGCACTCGCGAGCCTGTACGCCGCCGTCGATGCCCGGAAGGTCGAGATCGCCACGTTGCGTGCCATCGGGTTCGGTTCTACTCCGGTCGTCGTTTCGGTGCTCGCGGAGGGTTTGTTCCTCGCCATCCCCGCGGCGCTGATCGGTGCCGCCGTCGATTTTTACCTCTTCAACAAGCACCTCGTGGTGGCCCAGTCAATCACCTTTCCGATGGCCGTGACCCCGCACCTCGTCGTGGTGAGCCTCTGCTGGGCGCTCTCGATCGCCATCATCGGCGGAATTCTGCCGTCGATCAGAGCCGCACGGTTACCCGTCGCCACCGCGATCAGGGCGAGCTAGTCTTTAGAAATCTTCGGTCCGCACTGGCGCCTTCGCGTGAATCAACCGCTGCTCAAGATCCGCGTGTGGGATCTGCCGATACGCTTGTTTCATTGGACTACCGTGGCGCTGGTGATCGTGGCCTACCTCACCTGGCGGCTCAATTGGATGGACTGGCACGTGCGCGCAGGTGAGGCGCTGCTCGCGCTGGTGCTGTTCCGGATCCTGTGGGGCATCGCGGGTAGCGAGACCGCGCGCTTTGCGGGTCTTCTTGCGAGCCCACGCGAGGCCGCGCGACACCTGGCGCATGCGCTACGGCGCGAGCCGGATCGACAGGTCGGTCACAATCCGGCCGGCGGTTGGATGGTGCTGCTGTTCCTCGCGCTCCTGCTCGCCGAGACCTTGACCGGGCTGTACGTCAACAACGACGTTTCCGACGAGGGGCCGTTCACCGAGCTTGCCCCAGCGGCGGTCGCCAACGCGATCACGGCGCTGCATGGGATTCTTTGGGACGCGCTACTCGCTGCCATTGCGCTGCATCTCGTGGCGATCCTCACCTACGCACTCGCCAAGGGCCACAATCTCGTGCAGCCGATGATCACCGGAGGCAAGGTCCTGCCGGCGGCGGTCCCGCAGCCGCGCATGGCTAGCGCGGTGCGGGCGCTCCTCTTGAGCGTTTGCAGCGCGCTCGCTGCAGCCGCTTTGGCCCAATGGATATAGGAGGGCGCTCAGCTCGAGGGCGGCATCACCTGACCGCGAATCTCACCGGCCGGGTGATCCTTCGTGTGCACGTTGATGTACCAGTCCCCGGCCAGGAATTCCTTGGCCTGGGCGGTCGTGAGATGCGCATGTCCCTTGATCGGATTCGTCACGGCTTTGCCGCGCTTCGTCAGCCAGATCATGGGCTTGCCGTTCTTGCCGGCCGGAGCATCGTGGAAGTGCGCCATGGTCACATCACTCGAGAGTCCCGAGTAGTTGAGCGACCAGGTGAGCTCGCGCGTGTCGGGATCGTAGGTGAGATCTGCCGTCGCCATGCCGTCGGTCTGCACGGCAGGCACTTGCTGCGCTCCGCTCAGTTGCACTTGAAAGGATTGCGGCGCCGCTAGCGAGGGGGCCGCCCAGAGCGCGGCGCTGAGGAGGCCGAGCGTCAACACGAAGGCTCGGCCAGAGGTGATCGTTCTCATCGTTGCTTCTCCTGACTCTTGTTTGCCCGGATGGTTGCGTAGAGACCTTCGCGATCGATGTCGCCCCTGCTTCCCTAAGCCCCGATAGCGTTCTTGCCTGCGGGCGGCGTCGAAAGGCTGCCACCGCAGCGGTCCGCTGTCGAGCGGATCCGGCGGCCGATTGCATGAAATCGCTGTAGTGTTGGGCTGGGAACGAGCTCGAGCTCGGCTGTTGACCATGCTGCGGAGGGTGAGCGATGACAACACAGGTGGGCATCGTTGGAGGGGGCCCGGCGGGATTGCTGCTCGGGCGGATGCTTCAGCTGCAGGGCATCGACTTCGTGATGCGACGTTTGGGTTGCCGTATACGGGTACCCTAGGAGCTTGGCGGCCCCGGGCTGATCGCTCGATCGCTGTGCCCGCTCCAGGCCACCGGGGCTCCGGCGGCCTGCGCCGCCTGCTCATCGCTGAGCGTCGGATTCCATCGCGCAGCGATGAAGCGTCTACCGGTCACCTTGTCCGAGGCGTCCGAGGCGAGCCAGGTGATGGGTGGACCCATGATCTCAGGCTGAAGCATCGTGGCCGGATCGCCCCGGTGACGTGTCATGCGACTTACCGTCATGCCGCCCGGCACCAGCACGTTTGCGGTCACGCCGGTGGAGCGGAGCGAGGCGGCCAGTGCGGCCACGTAGGCCTCCGCAGCGGCCTTGCTCATGCCATAGGGCATGAAGCGCAGCATGGTATCGAGGCTCGTGCCGATGAGGACGATCCGGCCCCAGCCGCGGCGGATCATTCCCGGGAGAAGCAGCTGCGTGAGGTGTAGGGGTGAGAAGGTGTTGATCTCGAAGACGCGGCGCATCTCCTCGAGCTCCATCTCCTCTGGAGGTCGTCCCGGCCTGCCGGCCACCCCGGCGTTGTTGACCAGGACATCGAGAGGACCGAAGCGCGCCTGGCAAGCCGAGACGGCCGCACGCACCTGCTCCTCGGACGTGACATCGCAACGCAGATACTCGAAGGGACGTTGACGGCGTTGCAGCTGGTCCAAGAGACGCTTCGGCTCGGTGCGCGAAGCCAGGACGACGGCCGCGCCCTCATTGGCCAGGCGGCTGGCGACAGCGCCGCCGATGCCATGATCGCTGGCCCCTGTAATCAGGGCGGATTTG
>JASHUC010000265.1 GCA_030040235.1 Gammaproteobacteria bacterium
AACGCGGACTCGAGGCGGTGCTCACGCTGCCGCGCACGCGGCGCGCCTGATGCCGGGCGGCCTGCGCCGCGCTAGGTGTGCGGAGTGCGCGGTAGCGCGCGGAGTTCGTAGCGGCCCGCGTCGTAGTAGAGATAGCTCCCCTGCTCGTACCAGGCTCCGAGGACGATGCGCTGCGCCGGCTGCCCGTCGATCAGCAGCTCGTGAACGCCGGGCCGGTGCGTGTGACCGTGGATGATCCTGCGGGCCCCCGTTGCGCGGTGCGCGGCGGCGACGGCGGTGGCGTTCACATCCATGACGTAGGGCACGGCCCGTGCCGTGTGGGCGCGGCTGCCCGTACGCGCCCGCTCGGCGAGCCGTGTGCGCACCGCAAGCGGCAGCGATAGAAATCGCCGCTGCCAGGTGTGATCGCGAACTGCGCTGCGCAGCTCCTGGTAGGGGCGGTCGTCGGTGCAGAGCGCATCGCCGTGTGTGAGCAGCACCCGCTCGCCCTGGAGCTCGAGGACGACCGGGTCCGGGAGCAGGAGGCTCCCGGTGCGTGCGCAGAAGCCCTCTCCGAGCAGGAAGTCGCGGTTGCCGTGCAGCACGAAGCACGGTATGCCGCCTCGGCTGAGCGCGCGCAGCCCGGCGCACACACGCTCCTTCTCCGGGTCGGGATCGTCATCTCCGATCCAGGCTTCGAACAGATCCCCGAGGATGTAGAGCGCTTCGGCCTTTGCGGCATGCGCTGCGAGGAACCCGAGAAACTGCTCGATCGCCTGCGGGGCGCCCGCATCGAGGTGCAAATCCGATACGAAGAGGCGCGCCACGGTCGCGCGAGCATCGCCGGGATGCGCGCGCGAGCCTACTGCGGCGAGGCCACGGGAGGCGTCGTCGAGTTCGGGGCGGGAGCACCGGGCGCTTGCGATTGTGGCAATACCGTCCCGGGCGGAAGCTCCTCGATCTTCTCGATCACGACAGGCGTGAGCGGCCAATCCATCTTGAACGCCTTCGCCGCATTCACGCTGCAGGCGTAAGGGCTCTTGGGCTGCTCCTCCGCGCAGCTTCCCGTCGGTGTGACTGCGATCCGATCGACCACGTCCATCCCCTGGATGACCTGGCCGAAGACGGCGTATCCCCAGCGCGTGGGCAGAGGATCGAGCTCGGGGTTGTCGACGAGATTGATGTAGAACTGGCAGTTCCCCGAGTGGGGCGCGGCCGCGCGCGCCAGTCCGACCGTGCCGCGCTTGTTCTGCAGTCCGTTACCCGATTCATTGGGTATCGGCGTAAGGGTCGACTTCAGCTTGTAATCGGGTGGGGTGGCGTCATGCCCGCCGCCCTGGATGACGAAGTTTGCAATGACCCGATGGAAGAGGGTGTGCGTGTACTGTCCCTCGCGCATGTACCGGCAGAAATTGTAGACGCTGAACGGTGCGCGGTCATGGAAGAGCTCGATCACGAAGCTGCCCATGCTGGTGGTCACGCGCACCCGCGGGTTAGGTCCTTTGTCACTGAGACTGGGGGATGCACAACCCAGCGACGAGTCCGACGAGGCCGACGGGGTTGACGAGGCCGCCGAATCGGCTGACCGCGCCTGCGCTGCAAGCACGAGCGCTGCGAGTGCGAACGCGGCGAGCGCCAACGCGCCACGCGTGGCGATGATCGTCCCATGGAGCGGTGCTCGAGCGGCCCGGCCGCTTCTCATCCAGAATGTGTGCGGTGACATTTCGTTCAGCGACCCTCGACCCCCGATTGGGCGGCTCGGGTGGGATGGTAACATTGTTGCGGTGGAAGTCAGCGACTCAACCGCATGCCCGCCCGCGCTGCGCTCGCCCCTCGTCACACGCTTCGCGCCGAGTCCCACGGGGGATTTGCACCTCGGCAACGCGCGCACCGCGCTGTTCAATCTGCTGCTCGCGCGCGGCGGGGCCGGGCGGTTCGTGCTGCGCGTGGAGGACACCGACATCGAGCGCAGCCGCGACGAGTATCGCGAGCGTCAGCTCGAGGATTTGCGCTGGCTCGGCTTCGATTGGGACGCCGGTCCCGACCGCGAGGACGAGCGCGGCCCGTACCGCCAGTCACAGCGCGCATCGATCTACGCACATTATTTCGAGGCGCTCGCACAGGCGCAGCGGATCTATCCCTGCTTCTGCTCCCCCTTGGAACTCGAGGTGTCCCGCCGTGCGCAGCTCGCCCAAGGCCGCCCCCCGCGTTACGCGGGAACCTGCCGGGACCTTTCTCCCGAGCAGCAGGCGCGCCGGCGCGCACAGGGCGTCTCCCCCACGCTGCGCTTCCGCGTGCCCGCGGGAAAGCGCGTCGCGTTCGTCGATCTGGTGCACGGTCCGCAGAGCGTTCTGAGCGATGACATCGGGGACTTCGTCGTGCGCCGCGCCGACGGCTCGGCGGCGTTCTTCTTCAGCAACGCCGTGGACGATTCGCGGATGGGCATCACGCACGTGCTTCGTGGCGAGGATCATCTCGCCAACACGCCGCGGCAGCTGCTCGTGCTCGAGGCGCTCGCGCTCACCGCTCCGGAATACGGCCATGTCTCGTTGCTGCTCGCGGCCGACGGCCAGAAGCTCTCCAAGCGCCAGGACGCGGCCAGTGTGCGGCACTACCGCGAGCAGGGTTATCTGCCCGCGGCGATCCTGAATCACCTGTTCCGCCTCGGTCACTCGACTCCCGAGCACGCGCTCCTCGGCATCGAGGCGATGGCGCAGCGGTTCGATATCGCGCATCTCGGCCGCGCGCCGGCGCACTTCGATGAGCAGCAGCTGCGCGGCTGGCAGAAAGAGGCGGTGCGCCACCTCGCACCGCCGGAGGCGCGGCGCTGGCTGGGGCAGGTGCTGCCGCCGCGGCTCGATGCGCGCTCGGCGGATGCATTCGTGAGCGCCGTGCTGCCGAACGTGGTGCTGCCCGCCGACGCGCGCACCTGGGTGGAGGTGGCGTTCGGACCTCCCCCGGCGCTCGATGCGCCTGGGCAGGAGCTCGTTCGCGAGGCCGGCCGGGAGTTCTTCGCCGCTGCGCTGCGGGCCGTGGAGGCGAGCGGCAACGACCTGACGGCGATCGCCGCCGCGATTCGCAGCGCCACCGGCCGCAAGGGCGCTCAACTCTATGCGCCGCTGCGCGTGGCGGTCACCGGCCTCGCTCACGGTCCGGAGCTCGCGCCCTTCGTGGCAGCGATGCCGAGCGGCTCGGTGCGCGAGCGGCTCGCCCGGTTCGCGTGAGGGGATCTAAGGCCAACGTGACCATCCAGATCTACAATTCGCTCACCGCGCGCAAGGAGAGCCTCGATCCCTTGCGGCCGGGGTCCGTCGGCATGTACGTGTGCGGCGATACCGTGTACGACCTGTGCCACATGGGCCATGCACGCTCGAAGATCGTCTTCGATGTGGTGCGCCGGTACCTCACCTACCTCGGGCTCGAGGTGACCTTCGTGCGCAACATCACCGATATCGACGACCGCATCATTCAGCGCGCTGCCGAGCAGGGCAAGCCCATCGGGGAGTTCACCGAGCACTACATCCGCGAGATGCACCGCGACTACGACGCGCTCGGGATCCTGCG
>JASHUC010000266.1 GCA_030040235.1 Gammaproteobacteria bacterium
CTTGCGTCGCGGCCATAGAACTCCGGAACGACCTCCTCCTCGAGCAGCGCGTAAAGGTGCGAGGCCTCCGCCGCGTCCCACGCGGGATCTTCGCCGTGTGTCCTTCCGTCCCCGAGCGCCCAGCCGACCTCGCTCGTGTACGCTTCCGCCCACCAACCGTCCAGCTCCGAGAGATTGAGCCCGCCGTTCACCAGGACCTTCATGCCGCTCGTTCCACAGGCCTCCCACGGACGCCGCGGCGTGTTGATCCACACGTCCACGCCCTGAACCAAGCGCTCCGTGACCAGCATGTCGTAGTCGCTCAGGAAAATGGCGTGCGGCCGGATATGCGGTTGGCGCACGAACTGAACCCACTCCCGAATCAGCGCCTGCCCAGGGGCATCGGCCGGATGGGCCTTGCCCGCGAGGATGAGTTGCACGGGATGGCGCTCGTCCGTGAGCAGGCGCGTGAGCCGGTCGCGATCGTGCAGCAGGAGATTTGGCCGCTTGTAGGTTGCGAATCTTCGTGCGAAACCGAGCGTCAGTGCATCGGTGCGGAGCACTTGCGTTGCCGCTTCGATCTGAGCGGGGGTCGCCCCGGAGCCACCGAGCTGCCATGCGAGCCGCTCGCGGGCATACGCAACGAGGGCTCGGCGGCCAGCGGCTCGGGCCTGCCAAATCTCGGCATCCGAGACCTTGCTGATGCGCTCCTCGGCGTTTCCAAATGCCTCTCGCCAGCGGTTCTTGCCGCATGCCCGGGTCCAGAGCGCATCCGCCTCCGGTGAATCCCAGCCCGCCGCGTGAACCCCGTTGGTGACGTATCCGACGGGCACCTCGGCGGCCGGACGGCGGGCGAACAGCGGCAGGAATATATGTCGGCTCACCTCGCCATGGAGGCGGCTCACGGCGTTCACCGCTCCGCTGCCGCGCACGGCGAGATAGGCCATGTTGAAGGGCTCAGCGTCATCGCGCGGATCGCTGCGGCCGAGTGCAAGCAGCTCCGGAAGTGTCAAGCCGAGCTCGTCGGTTGCGTAATCTCCCAGGTACTGCTCGATGAGGCGCGGCATGAATTGATCAAAGCCCGCGGGGACGGCCGTGTGCGTGGTGAACAGATTGCCGGGACGCGTCATGGTGAGCGCGGTCGCGAAAGGCAGTCGGGTCCGCAGCATCCCGGTGCGCGCCCGCTCGAGAATGGCGAGGGCGGCGTGCCCCTCGTTGAGGTGGCAGACCTCGGGGTCGATGCCGAGTGAGCCCAGTAGCCGCCAGCCGCCGATGCCGAGAACGATCTCCTGCTGCAAGCGCAGCTCCGGCCCGCCGCCGTAGAGCTCGCTCGTAATGCCACGGTAGGCGGGATAGTTCGCGGTGTCGTTGCTGTCGAGCAAGTACAGGCGCAGCCGCCCCACCTGGGCCTGCCAGGCGCGAAGCCACAGCGGACCGCCGGGGAACGCCAGCTCGAGTCGCAGCCAGGTGCCATCCGGCTGTCGAAGCGGCGTGAGGGGAAGCTGGTCCGGATCGTTGTACGGGTAAAGCGCCTGCTGGCCTCCGTCGAGATCGATCACTTGGCGGAAGTAGCCCCGCTGATAGAGCAGGCCCACGGCGACGACCGGAAGACCGAGATCGCTCGCCGCCTTGAGCTGATCGCCGGCAACATTGCCCAGGCCGCCGGCATAGATGGGGAGCGCCTCGCTCAGCATGAACTCCATGCTGAAGTAGGCGATCCGGCTGAGCGCTGCAGCGCCGTGCGTCGTCTCGAACCATGACGGACCCTGCATGCTCTCGCGAGCGGCAGCTGCGAGCTCGGTCACGCGCGCGCGAAACACGGAATCTGCGAGCATATGCTCCAGATGCCGAGCAGACACGGCCTGCAGGACGGCCCAGGGATTATGGGTGCGCTCCCAGACTCGGGGCTCGAGCTCCCTCCACAGCTCATCGCTCCCGTGGCTCCACGACCAGCGAAGATCCAGTGCCAGTTGCTCGAGCAGCGGCAGAGCCATCCGGACGCGCTCACCCGGCGAATCGCTCATCATATGCGTCCCCGGCAGCGTTTGCGTTCAGGCGAGCGCCAGCCCTCATCGCACCGGTGATCGATAGGCGGGCGGCTTCACGAGCAGAATATCCGCATCGAGCGTCTCGATCAGCTGGCCCGTGAGGGTGCCGACGAGCGCCGTCGGCGCCTTCCGATGCGTGAGCGCGCCCAGCACCAGAAGATCATACCCGTGTCTTGCCGCAAACTGCGGGATCGCGCGTGCGGGCTCACCCCCGATGACGAACAGCCCGGAGGATTCAACGTCCGCTTCTCGAGCACGCTCTGCAAGCACCGCCCGATCGGAGTCGAGCATCTCGGGGCTCGCGTGCTCCAGGGAATGCGCGTAAATCACATCCACAGCGCCGCCGCAATTCGTCGCGAATTGACTGGCGGCACGCAGGATCGCGCGCGTGAGCGCCGGGGTCTCCTCACCGGAGATGTCCACCGCCGCCGCGATCGCCGGGGAGCTCTTCCAGGGCGTGCCGCACGTGAGCAGAAGCGGCGCGGGACAGGTTCGCACGAGATCCCAATCGCCGGCGTCCAGGACACGCCCGGCGCCACGGGCTCCCTCGTCCGTGCCGCGGATCACGAGGTCCGGCAGGCACTGCCGTACCTTGCGCACGATGGCCTCGTAGCCCGGACTTTCGCAGGCTGCATCCACGCGGACCTTGACGTCGTTGACCGCCAGAGATCGCCACATTTCCTCGAGGTAGGTACGTGACTCGGCGAGACATGACTCCCGGGCACTCGCAAGCACACTCGAATCGTACTGGTGGCTCTGCACATAGGCGCATTCTGCATTGTCGATAAAGAGCTCCAGGCGCGCCCCCAGGCAGCGGGCGAGCACGACGGCCTTTGCAACCACCCGCTTCGCATTGCGCTTGCGGTCGAGCGCAACGAGTATGGATTCGACGCTCCTCATCCCCGTGTGTCCTGGCACTTGCGCGATCGGCGACGGCCGCCTCTGGAGCACACAGATACCGCGAATGCCCGCCCTGCGCATCCGCATTCGTACGGATTGGTTCTCATGCCGGGATACCGTGGCCTCGATAAAGATCCTCGATAGAGCCCGCGAAGCGAGCTTCGAGCGCCGGGCGCTTCGGCTTCAACGTGGGGGTGATGAGGCCCGCTTCGATCGTCCAGGGCTCGATCGTGAGAGACACTGCGCGTGGCCTCGCGTACGAGGGGAAGTCCCGCACCGCCGCCACAATTCGCGACTGCGCCCACTCGAGCGCGAGCGGCGATCGCAGGCTCGCGGGATCTGCCGCATGCAGCCCGAGCTCTGCGGCCACGGCCCACCAGCGCGCTCGATTCAACACGCAGATTGCGGCGATGAAGGGCCGTCCTTCGCCCACCACGATGACCTGCTCGAAGGCGCTGTCAGCCAGAATCGCAGTCTCGAGATCGACAGGGGCGATCTTCTCGCCGGTCGAGGTGACGATGATGTCCTTGAGCCGTCCTTTGACGATGATCCGCCCATCGACCATCCTGGCCTGATCGCCGGTGTGCAGCCAACCTTGTACGTCTATGATCTCCGCGCTCTCCCTCGAGCGATGCCAGTAGCCGAGCATGACGTTTTGACCACGCACGAGAAGCTCGTCGTGGTCGCCGATTCGCACCTGCACATCGGGCAAGGGCTTGCCGACGGACTCAGGGTGATTGTCGCTCGGGGTGTTGCAAGTGACGACCGGAGCGCTCTCAGTGAGGCCGTAGCCCTGCAGCACCGGGACGCCCAGGGCGAGAAACGTTCGCGCGACCTCGAGGGGCATGGGCGCCCCACCGGTGACGGCTGCCCGTAGCCGGCCGCCGAAGCGCGCACGCACGCGCGCGCCGACCGACCGATCGAGAAGAGGCGCGAGGCAGCGCAAGAGGAACGATGCGCCGACCTCTCCATCCCGAGCTCGCGTGAAACGCTCCCAACCGGCACGGACCGCAAGCGCAAATAGCGAGCGACTGAGAGAGCGCGATTCCATGGATTCACGGATTCTGGCGTAGGCTCGCTCATAGATTCGCGGAACGGAGATGAGCACAGTCGGGCGTACGGCAGTGAAGTCCTCCATTAGCTGCGAGGCGGAGCGGGCGAATGCAACGCTCGCGCCCGCTGCGATCGGCAGGTAGTAGCCGGCGGTCCGCTCGAGGGTATGAGAAAGCGGCAGGAAGGACAGGAAGACGTCGCTTTCGAGGACCGGAATCGCGGCCATGATGGACTGGATGTTCGACACGACGTTCCGGTGGGAAAGCATCACCCCCTTCGGCCGCCCCGTGGTGCCGGAGGTATAGACGATCGCCGCCAGCGCGTTGGGATCGGCCACGACATTGCTCGCCCGCGTATCCACGCGCGGAGCCGCAGCGAGCCATTCGTTCAGAGAACGGGCGATCCCGTCTCGGGCGGCGGCACCTTCGATATAGACGACGCGCCGCAGTTCGGGGAATCGAGCTTGCGACGGCTCGAGCAGCTGCCACCGTGCCGCCGAATCGATGAACAGAAGCGAGGCGCCGCTGTCGGCGAGCACGTACGCGAGGCTCTCGGGATTGTCGATCACGTGAAGCGGTACGGGCACCAGTCCGAGAGCGAGTGCGGCCTGATCCATGCAGACGTGCTCGATACTGTTTGCGACCAGCACGGCGATCCGAGCGCCGGCGGGCAATCCTTCGCCGCCGAGGGCCCGAGTGCACCGATCGACCCGCTGCCCGACCTCGGTCCACGAATGGCTCACCCAGCGTTGCAGCGCTCGATCGAACTGGCGATAAGCTTCCCCGTTCGGGGTGAGGCCGATACGGCTCTGCAGGAGCCCGGACAACGTTTTCGCGTTCACTCGCCGAAGGGTGACGCCCGATCAGGGTCGCAATACACCCTCGATCCGCTGCTCGCTGTGCACGGCGCCAGATACGTCAGCGACCTGACTTGCGACTACATCGAGCACGTCATCCAGGGAAAGCACGCCGGTGAGCATCCCTCGCGACCCGACCACCGGCAGGCGCCGCACGCCCATCCGACGCATCGTTCGCAGAGCCTGACCGATGGACTCCCCCTCGTCCGCCACCGCCGGTCCCTGGTTCATGAGATCGGCGACGGTCAGGCTCCTGGGATCCGCCTCGCGGGCGACGACGGAGATCACGATATCGCGATCCGTGAGGACACCGACCGGTCTGCCGTAGGTGGCGAGCGGCTCGGGCTCGACGACGACGAGAAAGCCGACGTGCCTGTCGCGCATGAGCTTCGCTGCGGCAATGAGCTCCGTTCGGGGAGTCACCGTGACAACCAGACGTTTGCAAACAGTTCTGACGAACATGATTGAGAACCCTCAAAGCCCTGGACGGTTGGATCTTGTTCGAGCGCCGCACGAAGCGCCATACGCACTTTCCGTGCTGCGTGCCG
>JASHUC010000267.1 GCA_030040235.1 Gammaproteobacteria bacterium
ATCCTGGCACGCAATTTGTGGGTGCTCGGATTTCCCGATCAAGCGGTCGTGGTGGCGGCCGCAGCCGTCCAGGAGGCCGACGATCTGCGTGATCCCGTTACCCTGTGCTACGTGCTGATGTCGTGTGTCGTCGTTGCCATGAACACCCGGGATCTGCAGAGAGCCGCAGAACTGGTCGATCGTCTGTCGAGCATCACCGCCAAACACCATCTCCTGACATACGCTCGGGCCGCGGCCGGCTGGCAGGGTGCCCTGGCAGTCTCGCGCGGCGAGCTGGTGCGCGGCATCGAGCTGCTGCAGACCACGCTGGTCGCGTTGCATGAGGACGGCTACGAACTATTCCGGCCATGGTTCAGCAAGCGTCTGGCCGAGGCTTTGGCGACATCGAAGCAACCCGAGCCTGCGCGCAGCACGATCTGCGAGGCTGTGACCTGGGCGGAGTCCCGCGGGCGCGTTCTCGACTCGATCGACCTGTTGCGCGTGAAGGGGGAGATACTGAACTCGATTACGCCGTTGGATACCGGCGAGGGCGAGGCATGCCTGCTGAAATCGCACCAGTTGGCACATGAGCGGGGGCTATTGTCGCTGGAGCTGCGCAGCGGCCTCAGCCTCGCAAGACTTTGGGCCGGGCGAGGTGCCGTCAACCAGGCGCTGGAACTTCTCGGGCCCATCTTTGGCCGCTTTTCCGAGGGGTTCGGCACTCCCGATCTCGTTGCGGCGGCGACGCTTCTCGACGAGCTCCGCTAGCCTTATCTATAGCGAAGCTCCTCGGAGCCATATCCCTGGCGCGTCACAAAATCTTTTCAACGGTGATCGGCAGATCGCGTATTCGCTTGCCGGTAGCGTGGTAGACGGCATTGGCGATGGCGGGAGCGACCGACACCGCCGTCAACTCGCCCAGGCCCTTTGCCCCCAGCGGACTGGCTTCCTCGTCGAACTCACCGACGAAGAGCACGTCGAGTTCCGGGATGTCGGCATGGGTCGGCACCAGATAGCCGGAATAGTTGCGGCTCAGATAGCGACCGACCGTCGGATCCATCTCCGACTGCTCGAGCAACGCTTGCCCGACGCCCCAGATGATGCCGCCGATGGCCTGGCTGCGTGCCGTCTTGGGATTGATGATGCGGCCCGCATCGTAGGCACCGACGAAGCGATGCGCGGCTCCACCGTGATGGTCCGCGTCATGCCGTTGACGCCCATCGTGACCGATAGCGCGGCAGTCCTACCGATCGCTGAGCCGGCGGCGGAAGCGTTCTCGACGGCCTCGCCACGAGTGTTCATAGAATGCTCCTTGCCTCTGCATCGCCGCCTGGTGCCGATCCCGCCTGCAAGCCGGTGGCCGAACGGCTCGCCGGATTCAGAGAGGCCCCCAGGATGGTTCTTTATATATCGATCCCCGATCATCCGCGATCAATACCAAGGTATCGTCGACACCACCCAAGGGTCGATGTATCAGCGAGGGAGCATTTGACCGTCATTCGTTAACCGGGCACCCTACGCACATGTCGACAGCGCTCATGCCCAGTCGACATCCCCTTATCTTTGAGGCCGTCTCCGGTGACGCAACGTACAGATCAGCGGAATGCCCCTAATGGAAAATGGGAGGGTGGGCAGCTGGGAGGTCCCGCACCGCCCTCGGCCGCAGACTCGCGTGGCACCCGGAATAGCCTGGGTGTCGCTCCGGCTGGCGTGTCAGGGGCGCTCGGGAGAATTGCCTGCTTTGGTTCGTTTCGCCTCCATACGAGCAATAGAGTCCTCGAGAAGAACGGTAAGCCGCTCAAGATCGGCAGCCGTGCCCTCGACATCCTGATCACGCTGCTCGAGCATTCACCGGCCATCGTCAGCAAACGCGAGCTCATCGAGCGCGCCTGGGGGAACCTGCTCGTCGATGAAGTCAGTTTGCGCGTCCACATGGCTGCACTGCGCAAACGGCTCGGCGACGAGGGGCCACGTGGCGGCTACATCACCAATGTTCCGGGCCGGGGGTACTGCTTCGCCGGCGACGTGGGGTGGACCGGCGCGGCTGCGACACCACGCAATCCACCGCCTGTCTCAGCACAGCTGCCGCGCCAGCCGCTACTGATGGTCGGCCGCGACCAGGTCGTCGGTGAGCTTGCGGCTCAGCTCGAAACGGAGCGCTTCGTATCGATTGTCGGCGCAGGGGGGATTGGCAAGACGACCATCGCCTTGGCCCTGGCGCACCGCATGCTCTCCAAATTTCAGGGTGCGGCTCACTTCCTGGATCTCGCGACCATCGAGGATTCCCGTCTGCTCGCACGCATGCTTGCCACTCAGTTGGGTCTCGTCGCCATTTCTGACCAGCCGCTGCCGGTCATTCTGTCATTCCTACGCGAGCAGCGAATGCTGCTCGTGTTTGACAGCTGTGAGCACCTCGTTGAAGCCGTCGCAGCTTTGACCGAGAACATCTTCCGAGACGCGCCCGGCGTCCACATCCTGGCGACGAGCCGGGAGGCACTGCGCGCCGCCGGCGAGCAAGTCCATCATCTGCCGCCGCTCGCGTGCCCGCCGCCCGATGCGGAGTCGCTGACGGCGACACAAGCCCTGAGCTTTCCTGCGGTGCAGCTGTTCGTTAGGCAGGTCACCCACAGCGATCACGCCGTGGAACTTACTGACGAGGACGCACCGATCGTAGCGGACATTTGCCGACGACTGGATGGTATCCCCCTCGCACTGCAACTGGCAGCCTCGCGTGTCGGTGCTCACGGACTTCGCGGCACGGCATCGATGCTCGACAAACACTTCCGCCTATTGTGGCGCGGACGCCGCACAGCACTACCGAGACATCAGACGCTCGGTGCCACACTGGACTGGAGCTACAACCTGCTATCCAGCACCGAGCAGATGGTCTTCAGACGTTTGGCGGTGTTCGTCGGGGACTTCTCCATCGAGGCGGCACTCGAGGTGGGCGCTGGAGAGCTCGATTCTGCCGAGGCCGCAGAAACACTGGCCGCACTCGTGGAGAAGTCGCTCGTGATTCCGGATGGCGCGAACGCGCTGCGCTACCGGCTGCGTGACACGACGCGAGCCTACGCGTCGCGAAAACTCACAGAAAGCTGTGAAGCTCTTGAAATTACGCGACGCCATTGCGAGCAAATGCTGCGCGTTCTGGAAGCATTCCACGTCACCGTCTGGGCACCTCCAAGCCCTGAGAGTGTCAGGTTTTTTGTCGGCGATCTCGCCAACCTGCGGGCTGCGCTGGACTGGGGCTTTTCGGATGAGGGGGATACCGAGCTTGGCGCGAGGCTCATCGGCGCATCGGCATGTCTATTCATCCAGAGGGGGCTCCTGACAGAGTGCGTCTCCTGGACCGGTCGCGCGATACGCGCTCTCAACGGTTCCGGCCTAGGCTCGCGTCTCGAACTGGAACTCCAGGCATGCTTTGCCTCGTCGCTCACGATTGCGACGGGAAACGTGCCGCAGGCACGGGCCGCCCTGATTCGGGCACTGGAGGTTGCGACGCGCCACAGCGATGCGCCGATGGAATTCTATCTGCTGCATGCATTGTATATGTGGCAGATGCGCAGCGGCGATCTGGCCGGTGCTGAGCAGCTCACGGATCGGGTCGAAAGCGTGGCCAGGCAGATTGCAGACCCATTCGCCAACGCCATCGCATATGGGTTTCGCGCGGTCACCTGCTTTTTTACCGCAGATAATCGCAATGTCGGTAGATACGCGCAGCTGGCTCTGGACGTGCCGCTGCGCTCGGCGAAGCTGAGCCTGGCGCGCTTCGGGGACATTCACCGGGGGGCAAAGACCTTCCTGGCGCTCAACTGCTGGTTTCTAGGATACCCCGATCAAGCCGTGGCGGCGGCCGCAGAAGCCGTCCAGCAGGCTGAATCCCTCAACCATGCCTTCACGCTTTGCTACGTGCACATGTCATGCATTCTCGTTGCCATGGAGACCGGCGATCGCCGGAGAGCCGAAGAGCTGATCCATCGCCTCTCGAGCATCGCTACGAAACATCAGCTCCTCACTTACGCCCGTGCCGCGCTGGGCTGGCAGGGTTGCCTGGCGATCTCGCGAGGCGAGATGGAGCGCGGGATCGAGTTACTCCAGAGCGGCATCTCCGCCTTGCACGAGGACGGCTACGAACTGTACCGACCGTGGTTCAGCGTGCGGCTGTCGGAAGGTCTCGCGAAATCCGGACAGCACGAGCTCGCATTCAGCACGATCTGCGAGGCTTTAACTTGGGCCCAAAGCCGCGGACGCATTCTCAACTTCGTCGAGCTATTACGGGTGAAGGGTGAGATACTGAACTCGATGACACGGGGGAATAGCGGCGAGGGTGAGGCATGCCTCCTGGAGTCGCTCAATCTGGCACGGGAGCGGGAGCTACTGTCCTTGGAGCTGCGCAGCGGCATCAGCCTGGCGAGACTCTGGGCCGGGCGAGGCGCAATCCATAATGCGCTACAGCTTCTCGAGCCGGTCTTTAAGCACTTTTCCGAGGGTTTCGGTACTCCAGACCTCGTTGCGGCGGCTGCCCTGCTGCACGAGCTGCAAGCCCTGCGTTGACCCTTTCGAGGCGCCGAGGGCACCGACCGAGACCCGAGCCCGAATCTACGATGCAGAGTGGCACGGGCTAAGGGGCTACGTACGAACGCGTCAATTGTTCAGGGGATAGGAATTGCCCCACCTGCCATCTTCTCCCAGACCCAACTCGGCCTTGAAGGCCTCATTTACGTCGCAATACCTCTTCTTAGATTTCTGTGTGCCCTGAAATTCGAAATAGTATCGGGGCAAGCCGGCGTCTTGAAGCGTATTGTGTGCGAGGTAGAAATACGAAAACGTTACTTCTTGGGTGTCTCCGTAGTTGTCACCGAATGCCCGCTCGGCAGTGATGAGCGCAACGTCGCCGCTCGATGTCCGGGTCAACCGAAAATCAGTGAGCCTGCAGTCGGCGCCCCCGCCTGCCGTGAGAAACAACTGCTCATTAGCTTTCGTAAAGATCGGAACGATCTGTAGGCGCGCGTCCTGCACCAATTGGTCTTTCATGCCTTGTGCATACACACTAA
>JASHUC010000268.1 GCA_030040235.1 Gammaproteobacteria bacterium
CCGATCCGAAGAGCGCGGACCCCCCGAATGCCGGCGGCACTGACGCCGACGCGAAGGCCGCGGAGCTGAAGGCTCTCTCGCAGCGCTTTGCCGAGCTCTCGGCCATGGCGGACCGCATTGCCCAGCAGAGCGGGGCCGAGATCGACGCCCAGGTCGCCGGGATCCAGCGCCGGACCCTCGCAGCCCAGGAGAGGCTCTTCTGGCAGTCGGCGCTGCTGCTGCCGCTCACGCTCGTCGCGATCCTCGTCGTGACGCTCGCGATCGGACGGCCCCTCGGGCACATCGACCGGGCGATCAGCGAGCTCGGCGCCGGCAACTACTCGCACGCCATTGCCGTGGCAGGTCCCACCGACCTGGAGCGGCTCGGGCGCCAGCTCGAGTGGCTGCGAGCGCGGCTCCTCGACCATGCCCAGGAGCGCAATCGGTTCTTGAGACATATGTCGCATGAACTGAAGACGCCGCTCGCCAATATTCGCGAAGGTACCGAGCTCCTCGTGGACGGGGCGGTCGGGGAGCTCGAGAGCACCCAGCGGGAAGTCGCCGGGATCCTGAGGGAAAACAGCATCAAGCTTCAGCGGATGATCGAGAACCTCCTGTCCTTCAGTGCCTGGCAGACCTCGAGCGTCGGACTCGAGACGAGCGAGTTCCGGCTGCGCCCGCTCATCAAGCAGGTGCTCGAGAACCAGCAGCTGACGCTTCTCGGCCAGCGCGTGCGGCTCGACGTGAAGATCGAGGACGTGACCCTCGTCGCCGACCGCGGCAAGCTCCGCCTCATCCTCGATAACCTGCTGTCGAACGCCATCAAGTACTCCCCGAAGGGCGGAGCCATTCACATCGCAGGGCGCACCGCCAACGGTCAGCTCGTGCTCGATGTGGCCGACAGCGGACCCGGCATCCCCCCCGAGGAGCGCGCGCACATCTTCGATGCCTTCTATACCGGCACGGCACCGAAGGGCACGAACGTGAAAGGCACCGGGATCGGGTTGTCCGTCGTCCTGGAGTTCGTGTCGGCGCACGGCGGCACGGTGCAGATCGTGGACGGGCAGTACCCCGGCGCGCACTTCCGCATCATCATGCCGCTCGGCAGGCCCGGTGACACCCGCGTCCGCCCGCGAGATCATGCGCATGCGGCTTGAGGGAGCGCGGCTCGCCGCTCTCGCGCTCATCGGCGCGGCGGCTCTCGGGGGCTGCATCACCAGCCCTGGCGAGGACGCGCACAAGCCGCAGCCGCCCCCCCGGGTCGATCGGGCGGCCGCCTCGGCGGCCGTGCTCACGATGCATCTGCAAACGCTCGCGCGGCTCGTCCAGGGCGCCCCCTCCGAGCAGGCCGAGATCCTCGCCGCGGCCACGCACGACTACAACACCGCCCCGACGCCGAGCCACGAGCTCGACCTCGCGCTCGTGCTGTCGGTCCCGGGCCATCCCGGGTTCGACGCATCGCACGCCCAGCAGCTGCTGCGCGATGTGCTCGCAACCCCGGAGACCTTGATGCCCTCGGAGCGCGCGCTCGCGCTCGTCACGCTCGATAACCTCAACCGGCAGATCGACCTCAGCAGCCAGAACCAGCGCCTGCAAGCCCAATCCGAGCGCAACGACCGGGAGCTCGTCGCCGAGTCGGGCCGGAAGCTGCAGGCCGAGACCGAGGAGAACGCGAAGCTGCGCAAGGAGCTCGATGATGCGCGCGCGAAGCTCGAGGCGATCTCCAACATCGAGCGCTCGCTCAACCGGCGCAAGACCCCAGATTCAACGGAAGGAAAATCTCAGTGAACCAGATCGGAAAACGCAAGGCTCGCATCCTCGTGGTCGACGACGATCCGGGACTGCTGCGCCTGCTGACGATCCGCCTGCGGGCCGAGAGCTACGATGTCGAGGCCGTCGAGAGTGGGGCACAGGCACTCGCCGCGGCGAGCCGCTTCCGGCCGGACCTCGTCATCACGGATCTGCGGATGGATCAGATGGACGGCATCGGGCTCCTCAAGGAGCTGCAGCACCGCTGGCCGGGTCTGAAAGTCATCATCCTCACGGCGCACGGAACCATCCCCGATGCCGTTCAGGCGACCCAGATGGGCGCCTTCGGGTTCCTCACCAAGCCCGTGGACAAGCAGGAGCTGCTCGACCAGGTGCAGAAGGCGCTGCGCATCTCGGGGCTCGGCGCCTCGGACGAGGACTGGCGCGCGGAGATCATCACGCGCAGCTCCCTCATGGAGGAGAAGCTCGCGCAGGCGCACATGGTCGCGGGCACCGATGCGCGCGTGCTGATCACGGGCGAGAGCGGCTCGGGGAAGGAGCTCCTCGCGCGCGCGATCCATCGGGCGAGCCCCCGTCGCAACAAGCCCTTCCTCGCCATCAACTGCAGCGCCATGGCGGAGGGTCAGCTCGAAGCCGAGCTCTTCGGCCAGGACAAAGCTCCCGCCGGCGCAGCGGCAGGAGCGCAGCGCGGGCTGTTTCAATCCGCCGATGGCGGCACGCTCGTGCTCCACGAGATCGGTGACATGCCGATGCGGTTGCAGGTGAAGCTGCTGCGGGTGCTGCAGGAGAACCTCGTCCACCCGACCGGCAGCCCCGAGGGTATCCGGGTCAACGTACGTGTGATCTCGGCAACGCATCGCGACCTGCAGCAGCTCATGGCGGCGGGCCAGTTCCGCGAGGAC
>JASHUC010000269.1 GCA_030040235.1 Gammaproteobacteria bacterium
GAACAGCCCGCGCTTGGGATCGGAGCGCTCGACGGCAAACCGGTACTCATCGTCCGCAGGCAGCGCATCGGCCGAATCGATCCGCACGGCGCAGCGGCTCAATCCATGCGGTACATCGAGCGAATCGAACTCGACCGTCGCGCGTCCCGAGGCCGGCACCTGCACGCGCTGCGTCGCCACCGTCCGTCCGTTCACGAAGAGTGAGACCGTACGCGTGGCGGCCGGGGTGCCGTATCCGGCGATCACCGCCTGCACCCGGGTCGCGCGCGGATTCCACACCTCTCCGGGCGCCGCGACGCTCTCCACGGTCCAGTTCGGCTGCGTTCCCCCTCCGACCGGGTGCAACACCAGGGTCACCTGCGCCGGAAGCGCCATCTCGGCAAGGCTCGGGGGCATGCTCGTCTTCTTCAGGTCGCTGAACAGGTGCAGCTCGATCGGGGTGCGTGCGCTGGCCGCAATCGACCGCACGGCTGCAGCGAGCGCGGCGAAACTGCCGTGCGAATCGCTCGGCCCGATGCTCGCGACCGCTGCGCGCAGCGCGCCCGGATCGCGCGTGGCCTGCGTGACGGCGCTCACCTCCGAGGCAAGCGCGAGCACCTGTGCGCTGTCGCCCGAGCGCTTGCGCTCGAGGAGGGCGAGTGCCTGACGCTTGGCCTGCGCGAGGCGCCCGCCGGCGCGCATGCTGAAGGAATGATCGACGACCAGGATGAGGAGCTTCTCGGGCGCGATGCCCGCGGTGAGCTTCGGGATGTAGGGCTCCGCAAAGGCGAGCGCCACGAGGAGCACCACGGCCACGCGCAGCGCGAGGAGCCACCAGTAGCGGAGCCGGCGCCGGCGCACCGCGCTTTGCTGACGCGGCTCGAAGAACATGAGCGAGCTGAAGGGCTGGGGCGTGCTCGCGTGCCGGCGCAGCAGATGGAGGTAGATCGGAAGTCCGATCCCGAGCGCGCCGAGCAGGAATGCTGGAGCGAGAAACCCCATGCGTCAGTTCCTCGCGCGCCGCACCGTGAGATATTCCCGCAGGGCCGAATCGAGCGGCTGGTCGGTAACGAGCACCTGATAGGTGAGACCCGAGCCGCGCGCAGCGGTCCCCAGCGACTCGATGTGGCGCGTGATTCGCTCTCGATATTCCTTCTCGGCGTACTCGGCGCTCACCGGAAACTGCGTCGCGCTCTCCAGATCCTCGAGCAGCACGGACCCGGCGATCTGCGGGCGCAGCTCGTTCGGATCGAGGATGTGGAACAGCACCACCTCGTTGCCGCGGAATCGCAGCGGCTCGACGGACCGGACGATGGACTCGGGCGGCGCGAAGAAATCCGAGAGGATCACGACGATGCCCCGGCGGCGCAGCAGCGCCTGGAAGTGCTCGAGCGGAGCCTCCAGGCGCGTGCGCGCCTTCGGCTCTGCGAGCTCCAGGCTCGCGAGCAGCCGGTTGAGCTGTCCGGAGCGGGTCGAGGGCCGCACGTACTGGCGCACCTCGTCGTCGAAGACGATGAGACCCGCCGCATCGCGCTGCTTGTGGATGGCCAGATAGAAGAGCGAGGCCGCCATGAACCGCGCGTAGTCGATCTTCGACACCCCGTGCGAGGCGTACGCCATCGAGTTGCTCGCATCGAGCAGCATCGTGAGGTGGCTGTTGGTCTCGCCGCGATAGCGTTTCAAATAGGCGCGCTCGGTGCGCGCGAAGACGTTCCAGTCCACGTGGCGCAGATCATCGCCCGGGGCATAGGCACGATACTCCGCAAATTCCTGGCTGAAGCCGAAATCGGCCGAGCGATGCAGTCCGGCGACGAAGCCGTCAACCACCGTCTTGGCGACCAGGTCGAGACCCGAGATCGCGCTCAGAACGTGCGGATCGAGGAACCGCGGCATCGTTGCGCCGCTCTGCTCAGGTCCCCGCGGGGGCCGGGACGTGCGCGATGAGCTGCTTCAGGATCTCATCGGGTCCGATCCGGTCCGATTCGGCGTGGAAGTTGAGCAGCACCCGATGCCTCAAGACCGGAGTGACGAACGCGAGGATGTCCTCGTAGCTCACGTGGTAACGGCGATGGCCGAGAGCGCGCGCCTTGGCGGCGAGCACCATGAACTGCGCCGCGCGCACGCTCGCTCCATAGTTCACGTACTTCTTGACGACGGGCGGTGCCTCGGCGTTGTCGTGGCGTGTGGCCCGCACGAGCCGCACGGCGTAGCGCGACACCGACTCGGCGATCGGCACCATGCGTACCAGCTCCTGAAAGTCGAGCAGCTCCGCCGCGTGAGTCACCGCCTCCACCTGCGCAACGCTCGTCGTGGTGGTGCGGTCGATCACCTGCACCTCCTCCTCGGCGCTCAGGTAATCGAGCACGGTGTTGAACAGAAACCGGTCGAGCTGCGCTTCGGGAAGCGGATACGTACCCTCGAGCTCGATCGGGTTCTGAGTGGCGAGCACGAAGAACGGCCGCGGCAGATCGTAGTGATGGCCACGCACCGTGCAGGAGAGCTCCTGCATCGCCTCGAGCAGGGCGGACTGGGTCTTCGGGGGCGTGCGGTTGATCTCGTCGGCCAGCACGATGTTGCCGAAGATCGGGCCCGGCACGAACGTCCAGCGCCGCCGCCCCGTACCGGCATCCTCCTCGATGATGTCGGTTCCGGTGATATCGGCCGGCATCAGGTCCGGGGTGAACTGGATGCGGCGAAACTCGAGCCCGAGCGTCTTGGCGATCGTCCGGACCATGAGTGTCTTGGCCGTGCCCGGCAGGCCCGTGATGAGGCAGTGACCGCCCACCATCAGGGCCGTGAGGACCTGCTCGAGCACCTCGTCCTGTCCGACGATCACTCGCCGCACCTGCTCGAGGATGGCCTCGCGCACGGCATGAAAGCGCGCGAGGCGCCCCTCCAGGTGGGATTGCGCCCCGACATCGACCTGCGTGCTCATCCGGCCGGCTCCTTTATCTCGTCGTTGACCATCTTCCCGGGTTTCCGCGCCCTCGGCTACTTGCCCTCGATTTGCAGCAGCAGCTTCTGGGCAGGCCGGTAGCCCGGGGCCACCTCGAGCGAGGCCAGCACGGCATCCTCGGCAGCCTCGTGCTGGCCTGCCGCAAAGTATGCCTGGGCCAGATCGAATTCCGCGGAGGCCTTGTCGAGCGGCTGAAGCGCGAGCACCGCGTGGAACTCGCGAATCGCGCCCGCATAATTTCTCAGCTGCATCCACAGGCTGCCGAGATGCCGGTGCAGCTCCTCGTCGTACGCCGGATCGATGTAGTTGATCCGGTCGAGCGTCGCGGCGGCCTGCGCCGGATGACCCTGGGCCTCCTCCAGCTGCGCAAGCTCCTTCAACGTCTCGGGCTGATGCCCGCCGCGCCCCTGATACGCCTGCAGCACCTCGATGGCCGCCTGCGGGCGGTGCTCGGCGATATCGGCCTGCGCGGTGAGCTCGTACGCATTCTGATCGTAGACGTAGTCCGGATACAGCCGAATGACGGCTTCTCCCTGGCTGGCCACCGCGCCGTACTGCTTCGCCTGCGAGAGCTGCACGAGCTCGGCCAGGCGCTGATGCCACTCATCGAAGCTCGCGAGCGTCGCTGCGACACTCGCGTAGAGCCAGGCCTGGAACTGCTTGTCGAAGGCCTCGGGGGAGAGCTTGAGGTTCTGCGCGATCGTCTCGCGAGTGCTCTTGCGCTCGCCGTAGGAGTGCACCATGCCGTTGAGCGTCTCCACTCCCCAGCGGCTTTGAATGTAATCGCAGATCCGTCCCGCCTCGAAGTAGGACACCTGCACCTGCGCCGGGTACTCGGGCCGCACGAAACCGCGATCGAGGTCATCGACCGGCAGGAGCTTCTTCGCGCGCAGCGCCACGACGATGTCGGGGGTCATCGGGTCGCCCCATTCGGGCGAGGCCTGCGTTTCCTCGTGCACCGCGAGCCCCTCCGTGAACCAGCGCGGTATGCGGTGATCGGTCTCGGTGAGGGTGAAGACGTGGCTCATCTCGTGCCGGAGAGTCGCCGCCCAGTGAAAGTCGCCCGGCTTGCGGCCCGAGGGGCTGTCCATGGCGATCTGCTCCCCGAAGGTCACGCCGAGCGCACCGAGCCCCGGCATGCCGAGCGTGCGCACCGCGAAATCCTCGTGATCGGGATAGAGCTCGACCTGCACCGGCCCGGGAAGCTTGAAGTGGTACTTGCGCTCGTAATCGGCGATGTCTCGCTTGAGCTCGGGCAGCACGTAGGGATAGAGCAGATCGGCCTCCTTCTTCGCGAGCCTCAGGACCGTGGTCGCATCCTTGTAGGTGACGAAGTTCTGCGCCTCGCTATCGAGCAGCCGCAGGCTGTTGACCGTCTCCTCGTTGCGGTAGCCCGCCTCGTAGCACCTGACGAGCTCGGCGCGCGCTTCCTCGTCCTCACCGAGCCTCATCAGCGTGATCCCGAGTTGCGAGCGCGCCGGCCACAGCTCGGGATCGGCTGCGACGGCCTTGCGGTAGTAATCGATCGCATCCCGGTAACGCAGGTGCAGGATCAGATGGTGGGCGACGAGGGCATAGCCTTCACCGTAGGTGGGATTGATCGCCCGGATCCGCGCGAACCAGCTTTCCGGTGAACGATCCTCGATGAGCTCGATGGCTGCGTGCACGGCCATCGCATCGAGCGCGTCGTTCGCGAGCGCGAGTGCCGCATCCGCCTCGTGCGTGGCCGGGCCGACCCGCGAATCCTCGAGCTCGAGGCTTGCGAGCAGCTCATGGGCTTCGACCAGGCGCGGGTCGATCGCGAGGGCCTTGTGCACCCAATCGATGGCGTGGTCGTCGAAGCCGTCGGCACTCACGAGCGCGAGTCCCAGGTAGGCGCGCGCATCGCGCGGATCGCGCATCAACGCTTCCTTGAACAGGCCCTCGGCGTCCGCATCGTTGAACCGCTCGTGCAGCAGCATGCCCCAGCGCACCCGATAGAGCGCGCTGCGGTCGTCCTCAGTGACTGCCGCGCGAAACTCGCGATTGGCATCCTGGTATTCCCCCACGCCCCAGTACCCTTCGGCGCGCAGGTAAGCGCCCGCGGCGGTCGAGGCGCCGGCCGCCTGCCGCACGAGCCCCTCGAAGCAGGTGCGCGCCGCGGCGCGCTGCCCATGCTTGCGAAGCAGCGCGCAGTGCTCGGGGCTCTCTGCCGCGAGCGCCGACGTGCCGATCGCGAGCGCGGCGAGCGCCGCCATGCAAGCACGAATCATTTGTCCAGTTGCTCCTGCACCTTCGCGAGCGCAACCAGCGCCTCGGTGAGCTGCCGCTTGTAATCGGCGGCCGACATCGCTGCGCGCTGATACTTGAGCGTGTCGATCCGGCGCTCCAGCTGCTCCTTCTGCGCGAGCAGCCCGCGCTTGGCGGGGTCGGCGGCGGCCGTGCGCTCCGCGCCCAGGCGGACGAGTACCACACTCGAGAGAAACCGCCCGGCGCCGCTCCCGGTCGATGCGGCCCGCACCGGTGCGCCGCGCCCGGTGTCCACGAACACGGCGTGCTCGGTCGCAAGGCGCTTCTGCGCCTCGTAGAACTCCTGGGTCTTGGCCGTCGCATACTCGAAGGCCTCGAGCGCCGAGATCGCATCGTCCTTGTCGAGGTCGGCGGTCGGGTCCTTGAGAGCATCCACGAAGTAGCGTGCGAAGACGGTCGCGTTCTTCTCCGTGCCGCTCTTGGTGGCCGCAATGACCGCGCGGCCGCGCCGCGCAAGGACTGCGATCGATCCGCCGCTCGCGCTCGTCGTGTTGACGATCAGCTGCCGCCTGGAGGCAATCCGGTTGCACAGCGCGGCGAGCGATCCCGCGGAGATGTCCGGGCCCACCAGGTTGAACTTGTACTCGATGCCGTCGAAAGAGCCGTGGCCGATGAGGATGAGCACGAAGTCATCGTCGGCCTTCGCAAGCCCTGCGATGGTCTCGAGCGTGCGAACCACCTGCGCGCGCGATGCATCCTTGCCCGCGAGCGTGTAGACGTGATCATCCGGCCCCTGCAGCGTACGGTTGAGATCGGTAGCGAGCTCGCGGAACTCCTGCTCGTAGTCCGGCTCCCCGCCGAGTCCTGCGACGGTCAGAAAGTACGTGTCGGCGCGCGCCGGCCGCACCCCGAGCGCCGCCACGAAGGACAGCGCGAGCACGAGGAGCGAGGCGCACCTCATACGAGCCCCCACTTGCGCCTGAGCAGCCATTCTCCGCCGCGCAGCGCGAGGATGAGCAGAAATCCCGCCGGCATGTTCCACAGCTCGCCGAGCCGGCGCACGGTGATCCCCGACTGCGAGTACGGAATGCTTTGCACGAGCTGCTTGAGCTCGCCCGGCTGCCAGTAGCGCCCGCCGGTGCTCTGCGCCAGGCGCTCGAGCAGATCGCGATTCTGCTCGGTGTGGAAATTCTCGGCGACGCCGTCCAGGCGCTCGAAGGCGACCACGTCGCGTCCGAGCTCGTTGCCGCCCCGCCGCGCCGTGACTTCCGCGACGTAGAGTCCGGGTGAGGGGACGGTCCAATCGGCCTGAAACCGGCCCGGGTCATTCGGCTCGGGTGTGAGCTCGACGCTCTGGGGCGCGCCGCCCGGACCGATGACGCGCGCGGTGACGCTCGCGTCGGCCGCCGTGAGATAGCTCCTGTCGCGCACCTCGGCCGTGAGGTGCAGCCGGCTCTGATCGAGCAGCATCGGGCTCGGAACGGATGCGACGACCTCCCCGCGCGTATCGCCCGCGAGCCAGCGCAGCAGCTGCTGCCAGAACACATCGTGAGTCTTGTCTCCGAGCGGCAGGCTCATTTGCCAGCGCCAGGTTCCGCCGGTCGCCAGCACGGCGGTGCGGCCGCGGCCGTAATTCTCCGTGACGAGCAGCGGCATCGTGCGCCCGCCGTAATGCATCTGAGCGAGCACGACCGCTCCGGGCTTGGGCACGCCCGGATCCTCGTAATCCATGAGGTAGGGCAGTTTCGACCAGCGTTGTGCATTGACCACCGGATCGTCGACCAGGCGGCAGATCGCGCTCTGCTCACCCGCCGGCGTGAGACTCACGGTGGCGGGATCGCGGTGAAACGTATCCTGCGCGTCGGGCAGCACGACCGGAAGCGCATCGCTTGCGAGCGAGCCGCCCCATACCCCGTCGGCGAGGGATTTGCGGCCGCCGAGGAACAGCACTCCGCCGCCGCGCCGATCGGCGAACTCCCGGATGAGCTCCTGCTGCGCCGGAGTGAAGTAACCGGCATCGGCCGAGCCGATGATGAGCCCCTGAAAGGCGAACAGATCCTCGGCGCGCGTCGGAAACCCGTCGATGAGCTCGTTCGGATCCTTGATCCCCTGACGGTAGAGCTTGTTCTCCGTGGTGCGCAGAATCGACACGAGCTGCAGCATCGGATCGTCATCCGCCGCACGGCGGATGAACTTGTACTCCCAGCGGGGCTCGCCTTCGAAGTAGAGGATCCGGCGCGGCTCCGATTCGACATCGACCAGACGTGTCACGGCGTTGTTGGCGCGATTGCTCTCCCCGGCAAGAGGCTGCACCTCGAACTCGAGCGACTTGGCACCGGCCGCCCCGACGTTGAATACCACGGGCTCGGTTTGGACGGCACCGCCCCGCGTGAAGCGGATCTCCTGATCCGCGAGCACCTGACCGCCGTCTCGCACGATGAGCCTCGAGGTGCGCCCGTCGAAGCCGCGCTGCCGCACGGCAACGAGCGCGCTCACGCGCGATTGCGCCAGGGCCCGCGTTGCGACGGTCACATCCTCGACCTCCACGTCGGATGCGCCGGTGAGCGATCCAAAACCGATGGTATGCACCGGGATGCGCCGCTCCCGCAGCGCCTCGATCGCATCGCGGTCCACGCCGCCCGCGCTGTCGCCGCCATCGCTCAGGAGAACGACCGCCCCCACCGGCAGGTCGGAGGTCTGAAGAAGCAGCTCCTTCAGGCTGTCGCCGATGTGGGTCGCCGGGCCCTGCGCCGGGCCGAGCTCGCCGAGCTGCACGCGATGCAGACTCGTGTCGAAGCGATACAGGCGCGTCTGGAATTTCGTACCGAGCGCCGGCAGCAGCCCCGAGCGCAAGCTCTCGATCGCCTGATCCTCACGCCGTGCGCCGCCGTCCGCGAGATTCATGCTGCGCGAGTCGTCCACGAGGATCGCGATGACGTTCTGCTGCGGCTTCAGCTCCGACACCGCGATCGCCGGCTGCCAGAGCAGCACCAGCACGCAAGTCGCCAGCAGCGCCTGCAGCAGCCACAGGACGCCGAGCCGCCAGTTTCTGAGCGCCTCCGGGACGTGACGGGCGCGCCAGGCGATGAGGAGCGCCAGGCCCACCGCAGCGGCAGCGATCAGCGCCGCGAGGATCCAACCCGGCCAGGGGCTGAGCAGGACGAGATGCCCCTTGGCGAAGGCGGCCGGCGGATATTTGAACAGGAACTCGAACATTTTCCGCCAGGCTGATCGACCCCGCGCGGCTCACGGCAGCGGCGCGCCCGTTCGGCAGCGCGCGCCGAACGTGAGCCCCGGAACCGGCTTCAGTGCGTCATGCCGTAGATGATGTAGTTCATCCCCACCCGGAAGGCCATCGAGGCGAACTTCTCAGGGTACTCGGGCATATCCGCCCACTCCCAGGCATCGCCGAGATGCATGTTGTGACAGATGGCGACGATGATCCGCCCCTTGTCGTCACGGATGGCTCGCCACTTCGGCACGTACCCATCCTTCTCGTAGGTGCGTCCGCTCCAGACGTACTGCTCGCCCGGCACCTGGAACCGGTTCGACAGATCGAAAAGCACGTGAAAGATCTCGTCGCTGTCGCTCAAATCCTCGACCGGCCGGTTGGGAAGCACCTGCCGCATGCCGGCCATGAACCGATCCCAGTCGAGCGTGCCGTGGAAATCGTCCACCATGAGGAAGCCGCCCTTGAGCAGGTACTCCCGCAGGCGCTTCGCTTCGGCGTCGGTGAACGTCCAGTTCGCAACCTGCACGGCATAGACCCAGGGGTAGTTGAAGATGTCGTCGCTGTCGAGATCGACCACCTGCTCGGTCGGGCGCATCTGAATGCGCGTCAAGCGCTTGAGCGCCATCAGGAACTGCCGGTCGGCCTTGGGATAATCGCGCGACCAGCCGAAGAACCCGTAGCCGAAGCCGCCGCCGTAGCCGTAGCCATAGCCGCCCGATCCGTAGCCGCTCGAGGTGTACCGCAGGCGCGACCAGTAGAACTCCGCCTTCTCATCGCCCGGCTGGGCCTCGTAGGGCAGCGAGCGCAGCTCCTGGGCGTACGCAGTACGATTGCCTTGCAGCGCCACCAGCGTGCAGGCGATGCTGCTCGATAGGACGAGGAGCCGGCAGTACGGAGGCACTCTCATGTTCCGCTCCCATGGGGCCGCAAGCACTCAGCCCCCACAGTAACTACCCGACCGCGGTTGCGGGCGCAACCCTGAAACGGCAGTTTATCCGCCGAGGATGCGAGTCACACCATGAAACGCCGAGATTTCGTCACCTGTGCCGGTGCAACGCTGTGTCAGGCCACCTCGCCCGGCTTGTGGGCGGCAAATTCGCGCCAGCGAGACGCTGCGGCGAGGATGCCGGCGATGCCGGGAACCTCACCAGCGCCGGCGGCCGCAGATGCGGCCGATGCGGGCGCGCCCGCCGATTTCACGCTTACCATCGCCGCGACCCCGCTGGAGGTGGCGCCGAGTCATTTCGTCAGCACGGTCGCTTACAACGGCACCTCTCCCGGACCCCTCCTGAGAATGCGCGAGGGCACGCCCGTGACGGTCGACGTGCTCAATACGACGGACGCTGCGGAGCTCGTCCACTGGCACGGCCTGTTCGTCCCCTCCGAGGTCGATGGCTCGGAGGAGGAAGGCACGCCACTCATCCCGCCTGGCGCGCGCCGCCGCTACCAGTTCACGCCGCGCCCGGCGGGCACCCGGTGGTACCACACGCACGCCATGGCGATGGGCGACCTGCACCGCGGCACCTACACCGGCCAGTACGGATTTCTGATGGTGGACTCCGGCGCCGACCCGGGGCGCTACGACCAGGAGATCTTCCTCGCGCTGCGCGAGTGGGAGCCCTTCTTCACCGATCAGCCGATGGACACCGACGATGTGGGCGTCATCGGCCCACAGCCGGAGCGCCCCGCGGTGCTCGACACCCGTCCCAATGGTCTCGAGGCGAACTCGCAGCTGTTCTCGGTCAACGACAAGGCACTCGGCTTCGGTGAGCCCATCCGGGTGCGCGAGGGCTCTCGAGTGCTGGTGCATCTGCTCAATGCGAGTGCGCTCGAGAACCGCACGATTGCGCTCCCCGGGCACGAGTTCCACGTGCTCGCGCTCGATGGCAACCCGGTGCCGGTGCCCAACGCGGCGAAGGTGCTGACGCTCGGGCCGGGCGAGCGCATCGATGCCTATATCGAGATGAACCAGCCCGGTGTTTGGATTCTCGGCTCCACGTTCGACCCGCTACGCATGGCGGGGCTCGGCGTGGTCGTCGAATACGCGAACATGCATCGCGAGCCCCGCTGGGCCGCGCAGCCCGGCGCACAGTGGGACTACACGCTCTTCGGGCATCCGGCGGCGCAGGCGCCCCCGCGCCCTGCTCCGGATCACACGATCGAGATGATCTTCCAGAAGGTTCCGAGCGGCGCGGGCCTCTTCGATTCGTGGAACGTGAACGGCAAGCCCTATCCGCACGAGCGGGAGTTCGTGCTGGAGCAAGGCAAGCGCTATCGGATCGTCTTTCGCAACCGCAGCGACGATTCGCACCCCGTCCATCTGCACCGTCACCTGTTCGAGCTCGTCGATGTGAACGGCAAGCCCACGAGCGGCATTCTCAAGGACACGGTGATCGTTCCGGTCTACGGCCGCGTGTCGGTAGATCTCGTCGCGGATCACCCGGGGCTGAGCCTGTTCCACTGCCACATTCAGCAGCACATGGACTTCGGCTTCAAGGCGCTGTTCCGGTACGCCTGAGGCGAGCCCTCACTCGCGCGCGGCCGGCTTGGAGCGGGCCCCGCAGCGGTTCCCGAAACGCGGGCCCCGTCAGCCCCTTGGGGGCTTCCAGCCCTTGAGCAGCAGTGCGTTCGACACGACGCTCACCGAGGAGAGCGCCATCGCGCCGCCGGCCACGACGGGGCTCAGCATTCCGAGCGCGGCGGCCGGCATCCCGATGGTGTTGTAGATGAACGCCCAGAAGAGCCCCTGGCGGATCTTGTCGTACGTGGCACGGCTCACCGCAATGGCCTCACCGATCAACTGCGGGTCGCCGCG
>JASHUC010000270.1 GCA_030040235.1 Gammaproteobacteria bacterium
ATCTGCGCGCCGGTCCCATCACCTGGGGAGACATCCTGACGTTGCAACCCTTCGGCAATCGCCTGATCACGATGACGCTCACCGGGCAGCAGCTCCTCGCGGTGCTCGAGGAGCAGTGGCCCGCCGATCCCAATGCGCTGCCGCGCGTGCTCAAGACCTCGGGTCTCAACTACGTGTAGGATCCGCGACGGCCCGCCGGTCATCACGTGGTGGCGGCCTGCGATGCCGAACACCGGGCGCTCGATCCGGCCGCGACCTACCGAGTGACGGTGAATGATTTCCTCGCCGCCGGGGGCGATGAGTTCTACGCGCTGCGCGTGGGACGGAACGAGGTGACCGGACCGCTCGATGTCGAGGCGCTCGCGCAGTATCTGGCGGCGCAGGTCGCACCGGTCGAGCCGCACACCGACGGGCGCATCGCGCTCGCCGGAGCGGCCGGTGCCTCGCAGTGCCGGGGGCCGTGAGGCGAAGCGCGCTTCAGTTGAGTGGTCCGCCGGCCGTAGCGCACGCGCTCACCCGGCCGTTGCCCGTGAAGTTCAGGTGCGTGCTCACTTGCATGGAGATTCTCCGTTGATCGCACCCGCTTGCCGTGGAGCGGCGGGGGTCGTGCGCGGCGCTAGCGCCGCTTGATCAGGGCGCCGCGCACCTCGGCGCTCGTCGCCATGTCGATGCACGTCCACGCCATGGCGAGCGCGCCATCGCAGAGCGCCTTGTCCGCATCGGCCGTCACACAGGCTCTCGCGAACTCCGGCTGGTGATTGACGGCCGGGAGCGAGTTGATGCCGATCATGGGGTGGATCGAGGGAAGCGCGAGCGAAACATTGCCCATGTCGGTTGAGCCGGTCGGCCGCGTCTCCCACTCGCCGAGCGGCGGGAACGGCCGCCCCAGCGCTTCGGAATTCCGTTTGTAGAGCCCTGCGAGTGTCTCGTCGTGGCGCACCTCCGCGTACGGTTTGTCGCCTCCCACGATCTCGACCTGCGCGCCGGTCGCAAGGCCTCCAGCCTCGAAGCAGCGGTACACCCGCGAGCGCAGGTGAGTGAGCTCGGAGAGCTTCTCCGAGCGGATGATGTAGCGTGCGGAGGTGTGCGCCGGGACCACATTGGGCGCAGCGCCGCCCTGAGTTACGATCCCGTGGATTCGATCGGTCGAGCGGATGTGCTGGCGGAGCAGCCCGATCGCCGTCTGGGCGATCGTGAGCGCATCGGCGGCATTGATTCCGAGCTCCGGATACGCCGAGGCGTGCGACTCCTTGCCCGTGCAGTGAACGTCGAACATGGAGGCGGCGATCAGGTTCGCCCTCAGCATGTCGAAGGGCGCCGGGTGGACCATCATCGCCGCGTGGGCGCCTTCGAAGCCGCCCCGCTCGAGGAGCTGGATCTTGCCGCTCGCGTTGCCGACCTCCTCCGCGGGGGTGCCGAGCACGGTGACGGTCAGGCCGACCTCGTCGGCGACCTTGGCAGCTGCCATCGCGGCGCCGAGTGCCGCGGCCGCAATGATGTTGTGGCCGCAGGCGTGGCCGATTCCCGGCAGGCTGTCGTACTCCGCGCAGATCGCGATCTCGAGCGGACCGGATCCCGCACGGGCGCGAAATGCGGTGGGGAGCTCACAGATTCCTTTCTCGACGGTGAAGCCGGCCTCATCGAGGGCTTCGCAGAGCCAGGCGCAGGCCCGCTCCTCCTCGAAGCCGAGCTCGGGATGCGCGTGAATGCGGTGACTCAGCCGGATGAGCCCGTCGCGGGCGATCTCGAAGCGCTGTTGAGCTGCGGTCTTGGCATCCATGGGGGCCTTCCGCGAATTCCGACCGGCCGGTCAGGATAGCACGGGGACCCATCCGGGCAGCTCCCGTTGTCGTCTTATGAATTCGGTGGCGCTTCGGCATCGCAACCTTCGGGGATGGATCGATTCATGATCGACGAGAGCATGTTGCGCCGCCTGGCGCGCGAGGCGATTCGGGCAAGCTACTGCAGGGGCCCGCGTAGCATTCTCGCCGGCAGGAAGAGCAGCGCCGCGAGAAGCGCGAAGACGCCTCCGACCGCGATGCCGAATATGCGAAACGGCAGCGCGAGCAGCCAGACGATCGGGTAGAGCACGAGCGCGAGCAGCGCGAGCGGCCAGCACAGCACGAACAGAATCAGGAACAGGAGGAGTTTGACCACGGCATTGCGCTCAAACAAGGGTCCGGTCGGAGCTCAGGTACTGGCCGAGCGTGTGCACCGTTGCGGATACCTGATTGAGGAAGCTCTGCACGTCGGCCCAGTGCCACCACGCGAGCCAGGCGAACAGCACGATGAGCACCGTCCAGACCATCGCTCCCCAGAGCGCAAACCAGCCGTAACCCATGGGACCGTAGTAGCGCGCGTGGCGCGCGAAATGCAGCGGCGAGGCCACGATCTGGTAGAGCACCACCGCGACGATGATCGCCGCCCAGAGCGGAATGTGCGGCGGCAGCGCCCAGCCGAACACGCCGTGCGTCGTGATGAGCGAGCCGATCGCGAGCACCAGCGCGATGAACAGCAACGCGTGCAGGGCCGCGGCGATCGGCACGAAGATCCCGCCGAGGACGTACGCCGCGTGGTTCACGTGGCCCGGTGGCGCAGCCCACGGAGGGGGCGGCGCATCGTTGGCGGTGCGATGGTAATCGCGCCAGTACCGGGCCTGCGCCCGCCACTGGCGCTGCTGGGCTTTCCAGAACCTGCGCTGCTCGCGCCATTGCCGCCGCCAGTGCTGCCCGTCCTTGAACTGCGCGTAATGCTGCTTGGCGCGATCGATGAGTTCTTGCGCATTGAACGCCCAGCCGTGCGCGGCCGCGTGCTCCTCCGGAGTCTGCGCGTACGGAATGACGAACATCAGGACGAGGTAGACGACGATCCAGAAGCCTCCCGTGAGGAGGGTGAGCACGACGAAGACGACTCTGACGAGGGTCACGTCGATGTTGAAATAGGCGGCGAGGCCGTTGCAGACGCCGCTCAGCATCGCGCCTTCACGGATCTGATAGAGCCGCTTGGCGGCGCCTGCCGAGCGCGGGCCCGTTCCCGTCCCCGCCTGTCCGCCGGGGTGTGACTGTGCGGTGCCGCTCGCGCCCGCGGTCTGCTCGGCTCCGCCGCCGTCCACCGGGCCCATGTCGCGGATGACCTGCTGCACCTCCTCGGCCGTCACGACGGTCTTGTGGGGATTCAAATAACGCCCGCACTTCTCCGCGATGGCCTGCTCCAGATCGGCGAGGATCTCGCCCTTGTCCGGATTGTCCGCAAGCCGCGCCTCGGCAGTGGCGAGGTAGGCGCGCAGCGCCTCATAGCCGTCCTGCTCGAGCTGGTAGGAGTTGCCGTTCAGGCTGATCGTGATGACGGGGCGCATATCATTTCCCCAGGCTGTCGATCGTCTTGTTGATGGTGTTCCAGTAATCGGCGAGCTCGGCGAGCTGCGAGCGGCCCTTGGCGGTGAGCTCGTAGTACTTGCGCGGCGGACCGGCCTCGGATTCCTTCCACTCGTAATCGACGAGACCGTCGCGCCGCAGGCGGCTGAGGAGGGGATAGAGCGTGCCCTCCTGGGTCGCAAATTCGGTCCCGCTGAGCCTGCGCAGCATGTCGGCGACGTACACCTTGTCGGCGTCGATGATCTTGAGGAGCAGGAACTCGAGCAGCCCCTTGCGGATCGGACCGAACTTCTCGTTCGCCGGCTCGGCTGACGGTTTCGCTTCGGCGATCACGGGGCGTGGCAGTTCCCTTCCTCTAAGCTGCTACCTTTTTATCAAAAGGTAGCTTCGTATGCAACACAGCTTCGACTGCACCCTCCGCGGGCGCTGCGGCCGTATACAGTGAATAGATGACTCTCACTTCCTCAAGCAGCCCCCCGCTTGCCTTTCCCGCGAGCGCGCTCGGCGCACCGGAGCCCGCGAGCACGGCCGCGGCGAGCGCACTCCTTGGGGCGCAGGCGGGCAGCGAGGCTGCCTTCGCGCAGCTGATCCGGGCGCACGAGCGCGCGGTCTACAGCCTCGCGCGGCGCGCGCTCGGGAACGCGGCGGAGGCCGAGGAGCTCGCGCAGGACGTGTTTCTGCAGCTGTATCTGGATCTCCGCCGCATCGAGTCCGCCGATCACCTGAGGTACTGGCTGCGGCGAACGGCGAGCCATCGGGTGATCGATCGCCTGCGACAGCGCCAGCGGCGCCCGCGGCCCGATCCGCTGACGGTCGCGGCGTGCGATACGTCCGGGCTCGATCTGCCCGGCGCGGCGGACCGAGACCCGCTTCTCTGCCGATGTCTCGAGCGGCTCGTCGCCGAGCTGCCGGCCACACCCCGTATGGTCCTCATCCTGCGCTTTCAGGAGGACCTCGACCCAGCGGAGATCGCAGGCGTGCTTGATCTTCCGGTCAACACGGTGAAGAGTCATCTCAAACGCTCGCTCGCAAGGCTGCGAGCCGAGCTCGCAGACGGGGATAGCCCATGAAGGATCGAGATTCTGAACTGGAACAGCGGCTCCGCGAGGCCATGCGCCCGGTGGAGCCGCCGGCGGGATTCGCAGAGCGCGCCATGTCGGCACTGCAGCGGGCGCGCGCGCACGAGACCGGAGCTCCGGCATCGAACCGCCGCTCACCGCTCGGAGCCGAGCGGCGCTTCCTCCCACGGCCGCTGCGCACGTGGTGGGCCGCGGCGGCGGCGGCGAGCTTCGTTGCGCTAGTCGTCGGGACGGGACTGTGGACCCAGCAATACGCGCAGCAGCTCCGCGCGCGCGAGGCGCGCGCTCAGGTGCTCGAGGCGCTGCGTATCACGAGCCGGACGCTCAATGCGGCGCTCCACCTCACCGTGGAGCCGAGCCGATCCGGATGAACGATTGAGGAGACGATCATGCGATATTCACCGAGAAGTCCCTTAACGCGCTTCATCGCGACGGGAATGTTCCTCGCCGTGCTGCTCGCGGCGCCACTCATCTCATGCGCGCAGGCGGGTCGCATCGAGCTTCCCGCCTTCGACGGGCTCGACAAGAAAGCGATCAACTCCGTCAACATCAGCCTGGATCTCCCGTTGCTCAAGCTCGTCGCTCAGGTGATGGGCAATGACCCGGACGATGCGGCCGCGAAGGAAGTCCTGAACGGAATCGACGGCATCTACGTGCGCAGCTACAACTTCGCGACCGATCACGCCTATCCGCAGAGCGATGTGGAGCGTGTGCGCCGGCAGCTCGATCAGTCGGGGTGGGCCAAGCTGGTCTCGATCCACAACAACACGCAGAACCAGGACGTCGAGGTCTCGATGCGCCGCAGCGGCAATCGGATCGACGGGCTCGTCGTTCTGGCGACCAATCCGCGGCAATTCACGATCGTCAACATCGTCGGCTCCGTGGACATCGCCAAGCTCAGTCAGCTGCAGGGAAAGTTCGGAATTCCCAACATCAATCTGGGGCAGAAGTCCCCGACGCTGTAGCGATCCTGGTACGGTCAAGCGATGCCTTCTCCCCAGGCGAGGGCTTCGACTCGGTCCGTTCAGGAGACGTCTTCACCGTAGTCGCGGTCGGGGTGATCGGCCTCACCGCAGCGCCAGTAGCCCCGCGTCGTGAGGTGCATGCGGGGAAACTGCCGCTCGCTGAGCAGGTGGCGGCGGATGCGCCGCATCGCTTCCGCCTCGCACGCGACGTAGATCCGGCCGGCGCCTGCCGGCAGCGGCATGCGCCGGATCGCGGTTTCGAGCTCCCCGCCGGCATTGCGCGGATCTGCGCCGCGCCGCACCCAGAGAATCTCCGGGCGCCGGTCTGCGGCTTCGAGCGGATGCTCCTCCGCCTGATCGACCACCTCGAGGAGCACGTGCACCTGTATGCCGGGCGGAAGGCTCTCGAGAATCGTCGCGACCGCCGGGATCGCCGTATCGTCGCCCGCGAGCAAGTACCACTCGGCCGCCGGATCGACGGCGTAGCTGCGGCCAGGTCCGGCGATGGTGAGCGACTGGCCGGCCTCGGCCTGCGCCGCCCAGGCCGACCCCGGGCCCTCCCCGTGAATCACGAACTCCACATCGAGCTCGCGCGCCTCGGCGTCGAAACGGCGCGGCGTGTAGGTCCGCATGGTGGGACGCACGCCACCCTCAGGTGCGGCCCCCTGGGGCTCGCTCTCGAAGATGAGCTTGATGTGCGCGGCCGGTCCGTTCCAGCCGAATCCGCCGAGCTCCCCGCTGGTGAAGGTCACGCGAACCATGCGCGGGGTGAGCCGCCGCACCCGCTTCACCTCGACACGGTAGCGCGGCTTGCGCGGGCGGCCCGCGTCGGCCTCGAGCACTAGCGCGCGGCCTGGTGTGGACCGCTCGCGACCACCGCGCTCGAGTCGCGCGACTCGCCGGTCCAGATTCGCGCGGTGTTCAGATTCGAGCTGAGCAGGAGCTTGCCGCCGAGATTCATGCGATCCATGCCGTACACGTCGTACAGCGACTCGAACGAGCCTGCCCCGTGGGCACTCGCGGTGAGCTGGCGCAGAGTGCCGGGCTGGGTCACGGCCTCCGCGGTGTGCATCACCGCCTCGTCCCGAGTACCCGAGATCACGACGATCTGGTTGCCGGCCGGACCTGCGAACGTCGCGAAGTAGCCATAGTCGTGATACTTCTCTTCGCCGAGCGGCACGGCGGCCTGGCTGATGTAGTGCCGGCCGGTCACGTGGTCCACCAGCTCGTCATAGGACTCGCCCGTCGAGAATCGCGATCCGGCGAACACCAGGTCGTGGAGCATGCCCATCCCGCTGAGATAGCCGATATAGACCACGTTGGCGGAGGTAAGGACGGCAGGACTCAGCTGCGAGGCGAGCGCCACGCGGATGCGCCGGTGCGCGG
>JASHUC010000271.1 GCA_030040235.1 Gammaproteobacteria bacterium
GGGCCGCCGGGCCCTCATGGCCGATGACACCGGAGCGCGCGTTCTTCGAGCACGCCTACTACGCCGCGGTGGCGCCGCACGCCGCAGCGTGGCTGCCGCGCATCTTCCACTACGATGCACAGCGCTACTGTCTCGTCATGGAGTGCCTCTCGCCGCACATCATCCTCAGGCATGGGCTGATGGCGGGCCGGCGCTACCCGAATCTCGGGCGCAATCTCGGGGAGTTCGTCGCTCGCGCGTCCTTCTTCACCTCGGATCTCGCCTTTCCGTTCGAGCGCAAGATGGAGCACACGGCGGCCTTCGCGGGCAACCGGCCACTCGTGCGCATCACGGTCGACCTCGTCTTCACCGACCCCTATCGCGAGAGCCCGCGCAACCGCCACACCTCCCCGCAGCTCGATGCCGTGGTCGAGGAGCTGCGCCGCGACGGCGCGCTCAAGGTCGCGGCGGCGGGTTTCGGGCAGCGGTTCCTCACCCAGGCCCAGGCGCTCGTACACGGGGATCTGCATTCCGGGTCGGTCATGGTGAGCGAGGACGACCAGCGCGTCATCGACCCGGAATTCGCCTTTTACGGCCCGATCGGCTTCGACCTCGGCGCGTTCTTCGGCAATCTACTGCTCAGCTGGTACTCCCAGCCCGGGCACGCGACGCGCAGCGATACTCGCGCGGAGTATCGCGACTGGGTCCTCGAGCAGGCGAAGCTCTTCTGGGAAACCTTCCATGCCTGCTTCCTCGCGCTGTGGAGCGCGCACGGGCAAGGGGATGTGCTGCCCGTGAGGATGTTCTCGGCACCGGAGGATGCACCCGCCCTCGAGCGGGCGCGGCGCGCCTTCCTCGACTCGCTGTTCGCCGACATGCTCGGCTTCGGCGCCTGCAAGATGATCCGCCGGATCCTCGGGTTTGCCCACGTGATCGATTTCGAGGCGATCGCCGATGCGCGACTGCGCGCGCAGTGCGAGGCCGGTGCGCTCGCCATGGCGCGCCGGCTGCTCACCGAGCCCGAGGCGTTTCGCTCGATCGATGCGGTGCTCGATGAAGTGCCGCGCGCCGCGCGGGATGCACGCGCCTCGGTGACATGACAGACCCGATCGCGACGGCTGCGCCCCAGCACCGGCTGTCGCACGCCCTGCGGCCGCGGCACGTCACCATGATCACCCTCGGCGGCATCATCGGGGCGGGACTGTTCGTCGGCAGCAGCGTGGCGATCTCGACCGTCGGACCTGCGGTCATCTTCACGTACGCGCTCACGGGCGTGCTGGTGCTCCTCATCATGCGCAGTCTCGGCGAGATGGCCGTCGAGATGCCGAACGTCCGCTCGTTCACCGAGTTCGCGCGCGCCGGTCTCGGCGACTGGGCGGGATTCACCGTCGGGTGGCTCTACTGGTACTTCTGGATCATCGTCATTCCGGTCGAGGCGATCGCGGGCGCCACTCTCCTGCAGCGCTGGCTGCCGTATCCGAACTGGGCGATGGGGCTCGTGCTGATGGGCGCGATGGCCTCGGTCAACCTGCTGTCCGCACGCTCCTTCGGGGAATTCGAGTTCTGGTTCGCCTCGATCAAGGTCGCCGCCATCATCGTCTTCATTGCGGCCTGTGCGGCCTACGTGCTCGGCTTCACCGCGCCGGCCGGACCGACGTTCGCGAATCTCGTCGCGCACGGGGGGTTCGCGCCTTTCGGGTTATTCGCGGTGCTCGCCGGGGGCACGACCGTCTTTTTCTCCATGATGGGCGCCGAGATCGTGACGATCGCCGCGGCCGAATCGACCGAGCCGGCTCGCTCGGTCGCACGCATGGTCTCGAGCGTCGTGTGGCGGATCCTCGCCTTCTATGTGGGCTCGGTCGCACTGATCGTGACCGTCGTGCCCTGGACTTCGATCCGCAACGGTGAGTCACCCTTCACGCACGCGCTCGATCAGATGCACGTTGCGCTCGCGAGCACCCTCATGGCGGCCATCATCCTCACCGCCGTGCTCTCGTGCCTGAATTCCTCCTTCTACGTCGCATCGCGCGTGCTGTTCGTGCTCGCCGAGCGTGGCGATGCCCCGAAGTGGCTCGTGGCGACCAATCGCCGGCACGTACCCGCCCGGGCCGTGCTGCTGGCAAGCGCTGCCGGAATCGCGGGCGTCTCCGCGGCCATCCTCTCTCCCGGGCTCGTGTTCGCCTGGCTCGTCAAAGCCTCCGGCGCGATCATCGTGTTCGTGTACATCATGATCTGCTTATCCCAGGTACGCCTGCGACGCGCCCGGGAGCGCGCCGGCGCTCCTGCGGCAGCGCTCCCGATGTGGTGCTTTCCCTGGCTGAGCTACACCGCGATAGCGGCGATGATCGCGATGCTCGCGGCCATGGCGACGACCCCGGCGCTGGCGAGTCAGCTCTGGGCGAGCGTTGCCTCCATTGCCATCGTGCTGTGCGCGTACGGCGCGCTCGGCTGGCGGCGCGCGCGCCGCCGGCGCTAGCCGATCTCGACGCCGAGCACGTTGCGCCCGCCGGCCAGGGGCTCCTCGAGAGCGGCGCGCTCGATGAGGGCCGCCCCGGGGCGATGCGGGTTGTGCTCACGCGCGAACGCAAGCGGTGTCCCGTTGAGCGCGATACGCACGACGCCGCAGCCGCGCGCCGCGACGTGATACTGCACCTCGAGGCTCTTTCCGAGCAGCGTCGTCTGGATGCTGAGTCCATCGAGCGCCTTCGGCATGACCGGATCGACCCGCAGCCCGGGCCGCTCCTCGCTCAAGCCCAGGAAGCGCCGCAGGATCAGGCCGAGGGCAATGCCCGCGCCGCTCGAGTACACGCGCCAGCCGCCATCGAGAGCGACGGTGCCGTGCGCGACGCGCTCATACTCCGCGCTCGCCTGGTAGCGGTCCTCGAATGCGGCATCCGAGCTCGAGAAGTAGCAGTTCGCCTGACGCAGCGTCGCAGGGGGTACGATCGAGCGAACGCCGATCGGGTTGGCCTGGCAGAGCGCGTGGAAAAAGCGCTCCGTCTCGCCCACGTGCGCGAGCGCCTGCGCATAGCGCAGATGCGCGTGCATGTACATGAGTCCGATCTCGCGGCCGAAGAACGTCGCGGTCTCGGCGCGCTGGAACAGGCGCTGGACACCGCCGCGGTAAGGCAGCGGCCGGTCGAACAAGCGCACCCCGTCGGGCCCGCTCAAGTGCGTCTCGATGAGGCGCAGATGCTCTCGTGCCTGCTGCGGGGTGAGCATGTCCTCGAGAATGGCCTGGATCATCGCGAGCGCGCTGTACCGCACGCCCGTCGTGGCATCGCTCGGATGGAGCAGGTACCGGGGCCGGCCGGCCTCGAAGATCGCATATCCGGTGAGCACCCCATCCGCCACGAGGAGCCGCTGAAAGTCCCCCGTCACGGCCTCGGCCCGTTTCTCGAGCGCGGGCGCCTGTTCGCCGCGTCCGATCGCGCGCAGCGCGCGCGCCAGACCTCGCAAAGCTTGGACGTGCAGCGTGACGGTCCAGGCGCTGCACATGTGCTCGCGCAGGTGCGGGTCCGCAGGCTGCAGCGAGTCGTTCCAGTCCCCATGCCCGTAGGCGGCGAGCGCGGTGCCGGGGATGACGCGCCGCTCGATGAGCGTAAGCGCCCGCTCGATGTGTTCCCCTACGGTGGGCATCGACACCGGCGCGCCGGCACGCCCTGCGGCCGGTGTGGTGCCCGGCCCGGCGGCCGCGGGCTCGAAGAAGCTCACGCGCTCATCGAGCACGCTCGCATCGCCCGTGGCGATGAGGTACTCGGCGAGCACCACGAGAGGCCAGAAGACGATGTCCCCATGGGAGTCGCCGGCGCGAATCGCACGCTCGCGCTCGAAGAACATGAACCACTGCGGCCAATCGCCGTCGGGGTTCTGGGCACCCATCACCCGCAGCAGCACGTTGCGGATGGGTGAGGTGCGCCCCAGCGCGAGCAGCATCTCGATCGGTCCCTGGCACACATCGCGCGTTCCCCAGCCGCCGCCCGAGTACTGCTCGAG
>JASHUC010000272.1 GCA_030040235.1 Gammaproteobacteria bacterium
GCGACGCTGCCCTTCGTGCGTGCGCTCGCAGATCTGGGCTGGGAGGCCGCGATGAAGCGCGACGCACACCTTGCGCGGGGACTCAACGTGCACGAGGGTGAGATCATGCACGAGGCGGTCGCTCGATCTTTGCGGCAAACGGGCCGCGACACGTCTACTATCTACAAGGAAACCGCCCAGGGCGGACTTGCGGTGAACGTCCCGGAGTGCTGAGGGACCGACCGCAGGGCAGGGGAGGACTGATGAAGCGACGGCTTTTCCTCGGCTCAGCCGCAGCCGCGCTGTGCGCACCGGCCACGCGCGCGCTGCGCGCCGCACCGCGCCTCAAAATCCTGATCCTGGGTGGCACGCAGTTCATCGGCGTGCATATCACGCAGCTCGCACTCGAGCGGGGTCACCGCGTCACGCTCTTCAACCGCGGCAAGACGCATCCCGGGCTTTTCCCCCAGGTGGAGAAGCTCCGCGGCGACCGCAACGGCCAGCTCGATGCCCTCCGGGGCCGCAGCTGGGATGCGGTGATCGACGACTCCGGATACGTGCCGCGGCACGTGCGCCTGTCGGGGCAGTTGCTCGCGGGGCACGTCGAGCGCTACCTCTACATCTCTTCGATCTCGGCCTATGCGAGCTTCGCAAAGCCGAACGACGAGAGTTCCCCTCTGGGCACGCTTCAAGACCCGAGCACCGAGCAGGTGACGGGTACGACCTACGGTCCGCTCAAGGCGCTGTGCGAGAAAGCCGTCGCGGCCGCGTTCCCGCACCAGGCGATCGTGCTGCGACCGGGGTTCGTGGTCGGCCCGGATGATCCGACCGACCGCTTTACCTACTGGCCGGCGCGCGCGGCGCGAGGCGGTGAGATGCTCGTGCCGGGAACTCCCGCGCAGTGGATTCAATTCATCGATGCCGGGGATCTCGCCCGCTTCACCCTCGATGCCATCGAGCGCAAGCTGACCGGAACGTTCAACATGGTGACGCCGCCCGGGCGGTTCACGATGGGCGAGCTCGTGGCCGCGAGCATCGCTGCAGCGACCTCGCTCGCGAGACCGAGCCCGCCGCCGAAGGCAGTGTGGGCGAGCCTCGCGTTTCTCGAGGCGCACAAGGCCGACGAGGACTTCCCGATCTGGGTTGCGCCGGCCGGCGACACGGCGGCCTTTGCCGAGATCAGCGGCGCGCGCGCCCTGCGGGCGGGGCTCAAGATCACCCCGCTCGGGACCACCGTGCGAGACACGCTTTCCTGGTACCTCGCACAGCCTCAATCGAAGCGCGGGCACCTCGCGGCGGGTCCGACGCCGGAGCGAGAAGCCGAGCTGCTCAGCGCCTTGAGTGCGAACCACGAGCCTGCCTCTGGGCGCTCGACGTGAGAATCGCGCGCGCAAGCATTGCTGCCCTTCTGTTCACGGCCGCCGCCGCGGCCCTCGCGACCGCCGCGGGCGCGGCGCCTGACTCCAGCTCTGAAGCGGCGCACACCCTGCTCGGGTTCTCGGCGGAATCCTCGGCCGCCGAGCTCGCACTCGAGCGGCAGTTCGATGCGGCGCTGAGTCCCGATGACCAACGCGCGTGGCTCAAGCGGCTCTCGGCGGAGCCGAACCAGGTCGGCTCGCCGCACGACGCCGAGAATGCGCGGACCCTCCTGCAGATGCTGCGCTCGTGGGGCTGGGACACCCGGATCGAGACCTTCTACGTGCTCTATCCCACGCCGAAGAAGGAGAGTCTCGAGCTCATCGCCCCGAGGAGATTCCGCGCGAGTCTGCACGAGCCGCCCATCCCGGGCGATCCGGTGACGAGCAAGCCGGGCGCACTGCCGCCCTACAACGTCTATGGCGCGGACGGCGATGTGACGGGCGATCTGGTCTACGTGAACGACGGCATGGACGATGATTACAAAGAGCTCGCACGTCGCGGGGTGGACGTACGCGGCAAGATCGTCATCGTCCGCTACGGCGGGGGCTGGCGCGGCCTCAAACCCAAGCTCGCCTACGAGCACGGTGCCATCGGCTGCATCATCTACTCCGATCCGCACGAGGACGGCTACTCACCCGGGGACACCTATCCCCAAGGTGCGTGGCGGCCGCGCGAGGGAGTGCAGCGCGGTTCGGTCGAGGACATGACGCTCTATGCCGGGGATCCACTCACGCCCGGTGTGGGCGCCACGAAGGATGCCAAGCGCCTCGCGATCTCCGAGGCCAAGACGATCCTGAAGATCCCGGTCGTGCCCATCTCGTACGCAGATGCCGAGCCGCTGCTGGCAGCGCTCGCGGGACCGGTCGCCCCCGCAGCTTGGCGCGGCTCGCTCCCGATCACCTATCACCTCGGGCCGGGGCCTGCGAAAGTGCATCTCACGATCCTCTCCAACTGGGGCCTGAAGCCGATCTACGATGTGATCGCGACGCTCAAGGGTGAGGAATCTCCCGACGAGTGGGTGATTCGCGGCAACCACCATGATGGCTGGGTGGCGGGGGCATGGGATCCGCTTGCGGGAGCGGTCGCGGAGCTCGATGAGGCCAAGGCCATCGGCACGCTCGCCAAAAGCGGCTGGCGCCCGAAGCGCACGTTGATCTATGCAAGCTGGGACGGCGAGGAGCCGGGGCTTCTCGGCTCGACGGAATGGGCCGAGGAGCACGCCGCGGAGCTCAAGAGCAAGGCCGTCCTCTACGTCAACACCGACACCAACACGCGCGGCTTTCTCCAGGCGGGGGGCAGCCATTCGTTGCAGCACTTCGTCGATGAGGTCGCCTCCGGCGTCGAGGACCCGGAGACTGGCGTGAGCGTCGAGGCGCGGTTGCGTGCGCGTCTCATGGTGGGCGGATTCGGCGTGCAAACGGGCGAGCAAGCCGCCGCGGCGGCCACGGCCGCCTCCGGAGCCGACCTGCCGATCGGGGCACTCGGCTCGGGATCGGACTACACGCCCTTCCTGCAGCATCTCGGGATTGCGGCCATCGATTTCGCGTACGAAGGGGAAGGCGAGCAGCAGGGCGTCTATCACTCGCTCTATGATTCCTTCGATCACTACGTGCGCTTCGGCGATCCGGGCTTTGCGTACGGAGTGGTGATGTCGAAAACGGGCGGCCATCTGATGCTGCGCATGGCGCAGGCGGAGGTACTCCCGCTGCAGTTCGAAGGCTTCGCAGCCACGGTGGAGCGTTACCGGCAGGAGGTGCACCGCCTTGCCGATGAGCGGCGTCAACGTGCCGAGAAGCTCGCCCGGCTCCTCGATCAGCACGCTTTCACCCTGGCCTCCGATCCGAGGCATCCGCTGGCGCCGCCGCAGCGCGAGGCGCAGGTGCCCTACCTCGAGTTCGCGCCGCTCGACAACGCCGTCGCCCGCCTGGAACAGGTCGCAAAGCGCTACGACGATGCCTACGCGAGCATGATCGCAAGCGGGGCGCCGCTCAGCGCCTCCCATCGCGATGAGCTCAATGACCTGCTGCGCGGGATGGAGCAGGCTCTGACGGACGCCCGCGGGCTGCCGGGCCGCCCCTGGTACGTGCATCTCATCTATGCGCCGGGGTCTTTGACGGGCTACGGCGCCAAGACGCTCCCGGGCATACGCGAGGCGATCGAGCAGGACCGCTGGGCCGATGCGAACGAGTACATCGGGCTCACGGCGCGCGCACTCGATGCCTACAGCGACCGGCTCGAACGGGCGACGGCGCTGCTGCCGAAGTGAGCCGGACTTCAGGCGAAGATATCGGGCAGAAACGTCCTGAAGCGCCGCGCCGCGACGAGCGCTCGGGCCGATTCGATGTCCGGATGGAAGAACCGGTCGCGCTCGTAGCGCGGCACAGCCTGGCGAATGATCCCGAGTGCCTGCTCGAGCGCGGGGGAGCTCCTGAGGGGGCGGTGAAATTCGATGCCCTGGGCGGCCGCGAGCAGCTCAATGGCGCTGACCCCGGCCGTGTTGCGCGCCATCTCCCCGAGCCGCCGCGCGCCGTGCGCCGACATGCTCACGTGGTCTTCCTGGTTCGCCGAGGTCGGAATGCTGTCCACGCTCGCGGGATGTGCGAGGAGCTTGTTCTCGGAGACGAGCGAGGCGGCCGTCACCTGCGCAACCATGAAGCCGGAGTTGAGGCCGCTTCCCTCGACCAGAAAGGCGGGCAGTCCGCTCATTTTCGGATCGACCAGCACCGCGATGCGCCGCTCGGACATCGAGCCGATCTCGGTGATCGCGACCGCAAGCGCATCGGCCGCAAGCGCGATCGGTTCGGCGTGAAAGTTGCCGCCCGAGAGTACCTCGCCGTCCGCGGTGAACACGAGCGGATTGTCCGTTGCGGCATTCGCCTCCACCTCGAGGGTGCGTCCGGCCTGCCAGAGCGTCTCGAGGCATGCGCCCATCACCTGCGGCTGGCAGCGCAGCGAGTACGGGTCCTGCACCTTGGCGCAGGCGCGGTGCGACTCGCGAATGGCGCTTCCGGCCAGCAGCGCACGGTACACGGCGGCGATGCGCTCCTGCCCCGGGTGGCCGCGCGCGGCGTGGATGCGCGCATCGAAGGGGGCATCGCTGCCTTTCAGCGCATCGACCGACATCGCCCCTGCGACCACCGCCGCCTCGAATGCGCCTTCGGCGGCCATCAGGCCGTGCAGAGCGAGTGCGGTGGACACCTGCGTGCCATTGAGCAGCGCGAGCCCTTCCTTCGGCTCGAGCCTCAGGGGCGCCGCGCCGATCGCCTCGAGCACTTCGGCGGCGGGTCTCTCGTGGCCGGCCATGCGGATACGACCCACCCCGATCATCGCGGCCGCGAGATGCGCGAGCGGCGCCAGATCGCCGGATGCGCCCACCGAGCCCTGTGACGGGATGCAGGGATAGGCCTCGCGCTCGAGCAGCCTCGCGAGCAGCTCGATGAGCTCGAGGCGCACGCCCGAATGGCCGCGCGCGAGGCTCACGATCTTGAGCAGCAGAATCGAGCGCACCACCGCGTCGGGCAGCAGCGCTCCGGTGCCGGCCGCATGCGAGAGCACGAGGTTGTGCTGCAGATCGGTGAGGTGCTCGGGCGAGACGCGCGTCTGAGCGAGCAGCCCGAAGCCGGTGTTGATTCCATAGACCGGCTCATCCTGGGCGAGGATCTTGCCGACCACGCGGTGCGCCGCCGCGATGCGCTGCCGGGTCTCGCCGGTGAGCTCGATCGTCGCCGGCCCAGCGGCTGCCTCGCGAAGCCGCGCGAGCGGAACGCGGTCGCCGGTCAGGCGGATTCTCATTTGAGCATCGGAAGGTCGAGGTTGTGCTCGCGTGCGCAGGCGATCGCCTGCTCGTAGCCCGCATCGGCGTGGCGCATGACACCCGAGGCCGGATCGTTCCACAGCACCCGCTCGATGCGCCGCGCGGCCGCGGGCGTGCCGTCGCAGACGATGACGAGGCCAGCGTGCTGGGAGTAGCCCATGCCGACCCCGCCGCCGTGGTGAATCGAGACCCAGGTGGCGCCGCTCGCCGTGTTGAGCAGGGCATTGAGCAGCGGCCAGTCGGCTACGGCATCCGATCCGTCGCGCATCGCTTCGGTCTCGCGGTTGGGGCTCGCGACCGATCCCGAATCGAGGTGATCGCGGCCGATCACGACCGGCGCTTGAAGCTCACCGCGCGCGACCATCTCGTTGAAGGCGAGCCCGAGCCGGTGCCGATCGCCGAGTCCCACCCAGCAGATGCGCGCGGGCAGTCCTTGAAAGTGCACGCGCTCGCGCGCGAGGTCGAGCCAGTGATGCAGGTGCCGGTCACCGGGGATGAGCTCCTTCACCTTCGCATCGGTGCGATAGATGTCCTCGGGCTCACCCGAGAGCGCCGCCCAGCGGAACGGGCCGACGCCGCGGCAGAACAGCGGCCGGATGTAGGCGGGCACGAAGCCGGGAAACGCAAAGGCATCCTCCACGCCCTCATCGCGCGCGACCTGGCGGATGTTGTTCCCGTAGTCGAATACCGGAATGCCCTGGCGGTGGAACTCGAGCATCGCCCGCACGTGCTGCGCCATGGAGCGGCGCGCTGCCGCGGCCACCTCGCGCGGGTTCTCCTCCCGCCGGCGGTCCCACGCATCGAGCGTCCAGCCGCCCGGAAGGTAGCCGTTCACCGGATCGTGGGCCGAGGTTTGATCGGTCACTGCATCGGGCCGCACGCCCCGGCGCAGCAGCTCCGGCAGGATCTCACAGGCGTTGCCGAGCAGACCGACCGATACGGGCCGCCGGGCGCGGCATGCCTCGGTCATCCGCCCCAGCGCATCATCGAGCGAGCTCGCCTGCACATCGAGATAGCGGGTCTCCAGGCGCTTGGCGATGCGCTCGGGACGGCACTCGATCGCGAGCAGCGAGGCTCCGGCGAGCGTTGCGGCGAGCGGTTGCGCGCCGCCCATGCCGCCCAGTCCGGCCGTCAGAATCCAGCGGCCCGAGAGATCCCCGCCAAAGTGCTGGCGGCCCATCTCGACGAAGGTCTCGTACGTGCCCTGCACGATGCCCTGGCTGCCGATATAGATCCAGGACCCCGCCGTCATCTGACCGAACATCATGAGCCCCTTGCGGTCGAGCTCGTTGAAGTGCTCCCAGTTCGCCCAGTGCGCGACGAGATTGGAATTCGCGATGAGCACGCGCGGTGCATCGGGATGCGTGCGAAACACCCCGACCGGCTTGCCGGACTGTATGAGGAGTGTCTCATCTTCCCCGAGCCGCTCGAGCGTCTCGACGATGCGATCGAAGCACGCCCAGTTGCGTGCCGCGCGTCCGATCCCGCCGTACACGACCAGATCGGCCGGGCGCTCGCCGACCTCGGGGTCGAGGTTGTTCATCAGCATGCGCAGCGGCGCTTCCGTGAGCCAGCTGCGTGCCCGGAGCGTGGTCCCTCGTGGGGCGCGCACCATGCGCGGGGAGCCCGCGCGGGGAGTGGCGGCAGTCATGGGATCACGCTACTGCCGAGTCAGGATGAGGTCAAACGCGCATCGCTCGCAGGCGTCGCGCGTGGCACCGGCGCGAACGGCGTCCTCCGCGAATCCGTGTACGGGGGCCGACCTTCCGGAGCAATAAGCGTGCCCCTGGGGTCTCCCCGGAGGCGCGAGTCAGCGCCGCCGGACGCGATTACCCTATAATTACACGCATGAGCACGGAAACGGCCGACGCGAGAACGAGCACGCCTCCGCGTCAGGTGCCCTTTGGCAGCGTGCTCACGCAGCTGATGTCGGTCGCGTGGTTCCGGGGTGGGAAATGGGCTGCCGATCGGCTCGAGACCACCGCGCCCCTGCCGATTCATCCGGCGGCGCACGCGCTGCATTACGGCAGCGCCTGCTTCGAGGGTTTCAAGGCGTACCGCCGCCAGGACGGTGGCATCCATGTCTTTCGGCTGGACCGCCATATCGAGCGCTTTCGCCAGAGCGCCCGCTCGCTCTTGCTGCCCGAGCCCGATGCCGCCCAGGTCGCGCGCATGGTGACCGGTCTCATCGGGCGCTGCCGGGACGATGTGCCCGAGGCTCCGGGAGCGCTCTACCTGCGGCCTGTGCTGTTCGGTACCGAGGCCAATATCGGGGGCGCTGGAACTCCGACCCGCGAGGCCTGCCTCGTGGTGCTCGCAAGCCCGGTGTGGGACTACTTCGCCGGCGGCATCAAGCCGCTGCGTATCTATGTCGAGCCGAGCGCCCGCACCGCTCCGCATCTGGGCGTGGTCAAGACCGGCGGCAATTACGCCGCCGCGCTCGGTCCCACCCTCGCCGCGCGACGCGACTATCGTGCCGACCAGGTCCTGTTCTGCCCGAACGGCGAGGTGCAGGAGACGGGTGCCGCGAACTTCCTGCTCATCCGCGAGAAGCGCATCCTCACGCGCAGCCTCGACTCGACCTTCCTGCACGGCGTCACCCGCGATTCACTGCTGACGCTCGCGCGCCATCTCGGCTATGAGGTGAGCGAGCGGGTGTTCACCATCGATGAGACACTCGAGTGGATCGCCGAGGGCGAAGCCGCCATCTCCGGGACCGCCGCCGTGCTCACCGGCGTCGGCACCCTGATTTATCAGGGACGCGACTGTCGCGTGGGCACCGGAGAGGTAGGGCCCTCGACGCTCGCCTTGCGCAAGGCCCTCATCGAGGTGCAGCGCGGAGACTCCCCGGACAGGTTCGGCTGGCTGACATCCGTCTGACCATGGCGGCGCGCGCCTCTCGACTGCACGTCCCCCATCCTCCCGCGCGCCCCGGTGACCGGCCGAATTTCGCTTACCTGAAGCTCTCGCCCGCGGGCAGCGCACCGCGCCCCCAGATCACGGCGTCGCTGGCGGAAATCGAGCCGCTCGCAAGCGAGCTCGTGCGCGTGCTCGACGATGAGGGCCGCGCACTCGGTCCGTGGGACCCGCATCTCGAGCTCGCCGAGCTTCAGGTGGGCCTGCGTCACATGGTGCTCACGCGCCGGTTCGACGAGCGCATGCAACGCATTCAGCGCCAGGGCCGAATCTCTTTCTACATGAAGTCGACGGGCGAGGAGGCGATCTCCATCGCGGGTGCGATGGCGCTCGAGCCCGACGACATGCTGTTCCCCTCCTACCGCAATCAGGGGTTGTACGTCGCGCGCGGACGCAGCCTCGTGGATCTCATGTGCCAGTGCCTGTCGAACACGCGCGATATGTGCAAGGGCCGGCAGATGCCGGTGATGTATCACTGGGCGAGTGGCAACATCTTCTCGATCTCCGGCAATCTCGCCACGCAGTTCCCGCAGGCGGTGGGTTGGGCGATGGCGGCCGCTCTGAAAGGCGAGGACCGCCTCGCCTCGAGCTGGACCGGGGAGGGCTCGAGCGCCGAGGCCGATTTTCATCATGCGCTCACCTTCGCGGCGGTATATCAGGCGCCGGTGATTCTCAACGTCGTGAACAATCAGTGGGCGATCTCCACCTTCCAGGGATTTGCCGGCGGGGAGCAGCACAGCTTTGCCGCGCGCGGTCCGGGGTATGGCATTCCCGGCATCCGCATCGACGGCAACGATTTCCTGGCGGTCCATGCCGTCACCCAGTGGGCGGCGGAGCGTGCCCGGCGCGGCGCCGGCCCTAC
>JASHUC010000273.1 GCA_030040235.1 Gammaproteobacteria bacterium
CCGAGAGCGCGGGCGCCGAGATCCCCCCGCCCTGTCGATTGAGCCCCTTGCGGTCCGAGAGCTCCCCGCCGACCCGCACGCAGCAGTCGATGCGCGTGCCCTCGACCCGCTCCACATCGAGCACGATCTGTCCGTCGGACAGGAGCAGCGTGTCGCCGCGGGCGACATCCCGCGGCAGATTCTGGTAGGCGACACCGACGGCCTGTGCCGTTCCCGCCTTGGCATCCATCGTCGTGTCGAGCACGAAGGGCTGACCCTCGATGAGCTGCACGCGTCCGCCGACGAAACCCTCGATACGGATCTTCGGACCCCCGAGATCGAGCAGCACGCCGACGCTCGCGTTGGCGCGCTCGGCGGCCTCGCGCAGCAGCCCCAGCCGGCGCCGCAGATCCTCGCGTGTGCCGTGCGAGGCGTTCAGGCGCACGACGTTCACTCCCGCGATGATCATCTGCGTGAGCACCGTCGGGTCGTCGGTCGCGGGGCCGGCGGTGGCGACGATCTTGGTGCGTCTCGAGCTGTCCATGCTTAAGCCGCCTGGCGGTATCGAAAGATCAGTCCTTGTCTGCGGCGTGCGCATCACGCCGCGCGTGCCTCGAGAATCTCGACCGCGGGCAGCTTCTTGCCCTCGACGAACTCGAGAAAGGCGCCCCCGCCGGTCGAGATGTAGGAGATGCCCTCCTCCACGCCGTACTTCTCGATCGCGGCGAGCGTGTCACCCCCGCCGGCGAGCGAGAATGCCTTGCTGCGCGCGACGGCTGCCGCGATCGCCCGCGTGCCCTCACCGAACTGGTCGTACTCGAAGACCCCGAGCGGCCCGTTCCAGACGATCGTGCCGGCGGTCTGCAGCGCGGCGCCGAACCGCTCGGCCGTGTCGGGTCCGATATCGAGAATCATCTCGTCTGCCTGCACCTCGTTCACCGGGCGAATGTCGGCGTGCGCGGTGGCGGCGAGCTCCTTGGCGACCACGACATCGCTCGGCAGCGGAATCTCCGTGCCGCGGCGACTCGCCTGCGCCATCAGGCGCCGCGCGATATCGAGCATGTCCGCTTCGTGCAGCGATTTGCCGACGCGCACTCCCGAGGCCGCGAGAAAGGTGTTGGCGATCCCCCCGCCCACGATCAGGCGGTCGACCTTCGCCAGGAGCGCCTCGAGCACGGTCAGCTTGCTCGACACCTTCGAGCCGGCGACGATGGCGATGAGCGGGCGCGCGGGGCTCTGGAGCGCCCGCTCGAGCGCCTCGAGCTCCCCGACCAAGAGCGGTCCGGCGCACGCCTGGCGGGCGAAGCGCGCCACCCCGTGGGTACTCGCCTCGGCGCGGTGCGCCGTGGCGAACGCATCCATCACGTACACGTCGCACAGGGTGGCCATGCGCCGGGAGAGCTCTTCGCTGTCTTGCTTTTCGCCGCGGTTGAAACGCACGTTCTCGCACAGCACCGCATCCCCGGGGGCGCAGTCGATGCCGCTCAGCCAGTCCTTGCGCAGCGGCACCGGCTTGCCGAGCAGCTCCGAGAGCCGCGCGGCAACGGGGGCGAGGGAAAGCTTCTCGTCGTACACGCCCTCCTCGGGCCGGCCGAGATGCGAGAGCACGAACACCTTGGCTCCCGCGCCCATCGCGCGGCTGAGCGTCGGCAGCGCCGCGCGAATGCGCGCATCGCTCGTGACCGTACCTTCCTGGACCGGTACGTTGAGATCCTCGCGCACCAGCACGCGCTTGCCGCTCAATTCGAGATCGGTCATGCGCAGGATTTTCATCCGCGCGCTCAGCCGCCGACCCTGGCCCACGCGAGGGTCGTGTCGATCATGCGATTGGAGAAGCCCCATTCGTTGTCATACCAGGCGCACACCTTGACGAGCGAGCCGCCGACCACTTTCGTGAGCGTCGCATCGAAGACCGCCGAGTGAGGATCGTGGTTGAAATCGACGGACACGAGCGGCTCGTCGTTGTAAGCGATGATGCGGCTCATCGCCCCCTCGGCGGCTTGCTTCATCGCGCGGTTCACCTCCTCGACCGAGGTCTCGCGCCGCGCGGTGAAGGACAGATCGACGAGGGACACGTTGATCGTCGGTACGCGGATCGCGAATCCGTCGAGCCGCCCGTTGAGCTCGGGCAGCACGAGCCCCACGGCGGCGGCGGCACCGGTCTTCGTCGGGATCTGCGACAGGGTCGCCGAGCGCGCCCGCCGCAGGTCCTTGTGGTACACGTCGGTGAGCACCTGGTCGTTGGTGTAGGAGTGCACCGTGGTCATCACCCCGGCGATGATGCCGATCCTCTCGTGCAGCACCTTGGCGACCGGCGCCAGACAATTGGTCGTGCAGGAGGCATTCGAGATGACGGTGTGGCTCGCCTCGAGCACGCCATGATTCACCCCGTAGACGATCGTGGCATCGACATCCTTCTCCCCGGGGGCGGAGATCACGACCTTCTTCGCACCGCCCGTGAGGTGCGCGCCCGCCTTGGCCTTCGAGGTGAAAAGGCCCGTGCATTCGAGCACGAACTCGACCCCGAGCTTGGCCCAGGGGAGCTTCGCGGGATCGCGCTCCGCGAGCACGCGGATGCGGTCCCCATTGACGATCATCGAGTCCCCATCCACCTTCACCTCGCCCGGGAAGCGGCCGTGCACGGTGTCGTGCCGCGTGAGGTGCGCGTTGATGCTGGCGTCACCGAGATCGTTGAGCGCGACGATCCGCAGCTCCGCGGTGCGCTTGGATTCGTAGAGCGCCCGTAGGATGTTGCGGCCGATGCGCCCGTAGCCGTTGATTCCCACGTTCACAGTCATTGCCGTTCGCTCGCAGTGCTGAATCGCCTCAACTCAGCAGCTCCTCGAGGTGCTGCCCGACGGCGGCGGAGGTGAACCCGAAGTGGGCAAAGACGGCCGCGCCCTTGCCGGATGCGCCGAAGCGGTCGATGCCGATCACGCGCCCCGGCGTGCCGACGTAGCAGCACCAGGAAAGGTGCGCGCCGGCCTCGACGGCGAGCCGGCGCTCGACCGCGCTCGGCAGCACGCTCTCGCGGTAGGCGGTGTCCTGCGCATCGAAGCGCTCGGTGCACGGCATGGAGATGAGCCGCACCCGCCGGCCCTTCGCGTTGGCGGCGCGCACCGCATCGGCGGCGATCGAGACCTCGGAGCCCGTGGCGATGACCAGGCCCTCCGGGACGCCCTCGCAATCGATGAGCACGTAGCCGCCGCGACGGATGGCCTCGATTTGAGCCGGGGTACGCGACTGCTGCGGCAGCGCTTGGCGCGTGAGGACGAGCGCGGTGGGTCCGTCCTTGTGCTCGACCGCCGCAATCCACGCGGCCGCCGTTTCCACCGCATCGCACGGCCGCCACAAGGTGAGCCCCGGCATCGCGCGGAGCGAGGCGAGGTGCTCGATCGGCTGGTGCGTCGGGCCGTCCTCGCCGAGCCCGATCGAGTCGTGCGAATACACGAGCACCACGTGCGTGCCCATGAGGGACGCGAGGCGCACGGCGTTGCGCGCGTAATCGGAGAACACGAGGAACGTGCCTCCGTAGGGGATGAGTCCGCCGTGCAGCGCCAGCCCGTTCATCATCGCGGTCATGCCGAACTCGCGCACCCCGTAGTGCAGGTAGTTCCCCGAGGCGTCCGCGTCCGTGATCACTCGCGAGGCTTTGTTCTCCGTGCTGTTCGAGCTCGTGAGGTCGGCCGATCCGCCGACGAGCTCCGGCAGCGCGGGGGCGATCACGTTGAGCGCGCCCTGCGAGGACTGACGCGTGGCCTGGGGCTTCGCCTCGCCGCGTGCGGCGGCGAGGGTCCGCTCGGCGATATCGCGCCAGCCGGCCGGCAGATCGCCACGCTGGCGCCGGTCGAACTCCGCGGCGAGGTCGGGATAGGTCTCGCGGTATTGCCCGTAGAGCTCGCGCCAGCGCGCCTCGGCCGCTGCGCCGCGCGCCTTGCGGTCCCACTGGGCGAGCAGCTCCGCGGGGATCTCGAACGGCGGGTACGGCCAGCCGATCGCCTTGCGAGTCGCAGCGACCTCCTCGACCCCGAGCGCATCGCTATGCGCGGCCTTGGTGCCCTGCTTGTCCGGTGCGCCCCAGCCGATGATGGTCTTGCAGCAGATCAGCGTGGGGCGGTCGGCTTGCCCCCGGGCGTGGCGAATCGCCGCGGCGACCGCTTCGGAATCGTGGCCGTCGACCTGGGGAATCACGTTCCAGCCGTACGCCTCGAAGCGCTTCGGCGTGTCGTCGCGAAACCACCCGACGACCTTCCCATCGATCGATATGCCGTTGTCGTCGTAGAAGCCGATCAGCTTGCGAAGACGCAGGGCTCCGGCGAGGGAGCACGCCTCGTGCGAGATCCCCTCCATGAGGTCGCCGTCGCTGCAGATGAAGTACGTGTAGTGGTCTACGACCGGGTATCCCGGCCGGTTGAACTGCGCCGCGAGCATGTTCTCGGCGAGCGCCAGGCCGACGGCGTTGCCCACGCCCTGGCCGAGCGGCCCGGTCGTGGTCTCGATGCCGAGCGAGGGGTGGCGCTCCGGATGGCCGGCGGTGCGCGATCCGAGCTGGCGGAAGCTCTTGATGTCCTCGATGCCGAGCGGATAACCGGTCAGATACAGCACCGCATAGAGCAGCATGCAGGCGTGCCCGTTCGAGAGCACGAAGCGGTCGCGGTCGGGCCAGAGCGGATTGGCGGGGTTGTACTTGAGGTAATCGCGCCACAGCACCTCGGCTACGTCGGCGAGGCCCATCGGCGCGCCCGCATGCCCTGAGTTGGCCTGCTGGACAGCATCCATGGCGAGGGCGCGGATACAGTTGGCGAGTTCACGGCGGGTACTCATAAGAAGCGCTGCATTTTCCTCTGTTGGGTGCGGCCGGGCAACGGAGCCACGCCGTGGCGCGCAAGCCCCCGTACCGGCTCCGCGAGCTTCACCTGATCCGCAACAGCGTCAGCCCCTCGCCGATCGGCACCATGGAAAGATCGACGCGCTCGTCATGGTGCACGTGATCGTTGAAGGCGCGCAGGGCGCGCGTGATGACGGTGTCGCTGTGCACGATGTAATTGCCCGCGACGTACAGGGTGTTGTCCACGGCGATGAGGCCCCCGGGACGCACGAGTCCGAGGAGCTTTTCGTAGTAGGCGATGTAGTTGGGCTTATCCGCGTCGAGGAAGGCGAAATCGAAGCGGTGCGTACCCGTGGTGCGCTCGAGCTCCTCGAGCGTCTTCAGGCCCGGCTGTAACTTGAGCTCGATGCGCGACTCGACGCCGGCCTCGCGCCAGAACTGCCGCGCGGTGCGCGTCCATTCCTCGCTCACGTCACAGGTGATGAGCTTGCCCGAAGGCGGTAGCGCAAGCGCCATCGCCGTGCTCGAGTACCCCGTGTAGGTGCCGAGCTCGATGCCGCTCTGGGCACCGATCATCCTGAGCAGCAGTCCCAGGAACTGTCCTTGCTCCGGACTGATCTGCATTTCCGCGCCCGGCATATTCTCCGTGACCGCGCGCAACCGCGCGAGCACCGGGGGCTCGCGCACCGAGTGCTCGAGCAGGTAACCGTAGATGTCGGCCGATAGAGACATCGATCGAGTGGACATAGTGAAAGATCCCCTGCACGTGAACTGCGTCCGATGCACGCCGCGCTTTCGATCGCGTCTCACATTATGTGCCGCGCCGAGCGAGCACTGCATCAACTTTGCGTACGCGCCCGCACGGGGCCCATGATGCAGTTCACTCGGTAGGGCAGCCCCCTCTGGTACGATGACCGCCGCTATGAGCGCCGTGCGTCTCCTGCAGTTCACCGATCCCCATCTCTACGGCGAGGAGGCCGGGATGCTGCGTGGGATTGCGACTTATCCGGCCCTGATGAGTACGATCGAGCGCGCGCGCGAGCGCGACTGGCCCGTCGATGCGATTCTGGTCACGGGCGATCTCGTGCAGGACGATCCGGCCGGATATGCGCTGCTGCGCCGTGCACTCGGCGGTCTCGGCACGCCGGTGTACTGCCTGCCCGGCAATCACGACCTGCCGGAGGTGATGCAGCGCGAGCTCAAGGAGCCTTTTCGCGTCGGCGGCAGCGTCGATCTCGGCGCCTGGCGCATCGTGCTGCTCGACAGCACCGTGCCGGGCTGCGCCGGAGGGCGCCTGGCAAGCGGCAGCCTTGCCGAGCTCGATGCGGCGCTCGCGGGCGCGCCTGAGCGGCACGTGCTCGTCGCTCTGCACCATCATCCGGTCCCCATGTCGAGCCGCTGGCTCGATCGGGTCGCACTGGCAAACCCCGAGGAGTTCTTCGGCGTTCTCGATGCGCACCGCAACGTTCGCGCGGTGCTCTGGGGTCACGTGCACCAGAGCTTCGACGGTCTGCGCCGCAATGTGCGGCTGCTCGGCACCCCCTCGACGTGTACGCAGTTCCTGCCGCGCGCCGAGGACTTCGCCACCGATCCGAGCCCGCCGGCGTACCGCACGCTCGAGCTGCGCCCGGACGGCACTCTTGAGACCGAAATCGTATGGCTCGAGCCCTGCGCGGCGCGCTCGCTGCGCTCGGTCTGCTCTGCAGCCTGAGCGCCCGGGCGCAGAGCCCGGTCTGGGCGATCCGCGGCACGCACAACACGGTATTCCTCGCCGAGTCCGTGCACCTGCTCAAATCGGGCGACTCGGCGCTGCCGCAGCCGTTCGAGCCCGCCTACGCCGCCGCGAAGATCATCGTGATGGAAGTGGATCTCACCCGCCTCGATGCCGGCGAGATGCGCGACTTCATGCTCGCGCACGGCACGTTGCGCGGCACGACCCTCGAGCAGGAAGTCGGCGAGCGAGTCTATCAGCGCGTCGCGACCGAGGCCGCAAGGCTGCAACTGCCCCTTGCGAGCCTGCAGCCGCTCGAGCCGTGGGCCGCCGCGCTGGTGCTCGGCGATCTCGAGTACGTGAAGCTCGGATACGACCCCGAAGCCGGCGTCGAGCGGCAGATCGAGCGCCGCGCGGCACGCGACGCCAAGCCGATCCGCGGGCTCGAGACCCTCGATCAGCAGCTCGGTGAGCTCGCCCGGCTCTCGCCGGCCGAGCAGACCCGGTTCCTCGATCTCACCGTCGACGACATGCACGATGCGCAGAGCGACACCGAGGAGCTGCTCGGCGCCTGGCGCGCCGGCGACACGCGCAAGCTCGCCGGCCTGCTCTCGAGCGATTATCAGAGCTTCCCGGAGCTCTACCGCGCGCTCATCACCGAGCGCAACGCGCGATGGTTCCCGCAGATCGAGACCGATCTGCGCGACAGCCGCGACTATCTCGTGATCGTCGGCGCGCTGCACGTCGTCGGCCGCGGCGGCCTGCTCGACCTCGCGCGCCGCGCCGGACTCACTGTGACTCCTGTGCTGCGCTGATGGGCTGAGCACGCCGCGATCAGCTCTTCAGTCCCTTGCTCAGGAGATAGAGCTTCAAGTATTTCTGGCGCACGTAATGAGTTTCGATGATCGCGAAGGTGAGACCGCGCCAGCCGTCGAGAAACCCGAGCCGCAGGAAGTAGCCGCGCAGGAAGCGCCAGGTGGAGTTGAGGACGACGGGCGCGAGGCTGCCGCGCCGCCCGGCGGCGAGCATCGATTCGGCCATGAGCTGGGCGTAGCGTTGCATGCGCTGCTCGTGGTCGGAGAGGCTGCGGTAGGAGTAATGCAGCAGATGTCCTCGCAATCGCCCGACCCTGCCCTTGACGCGCGTGTTCTCGTGAATCTCGCGGCCCACCCAGCCGCCCTGGCGGCGGTCGAATAGCCGCACCAGCCGGTCCGGATAGGCATTGCCGTGGCGCAGAAACCTCCCGAAGTAGTCCGTGATGCGCGGCACCGACCAGCCGGCATGGCCGGGGAACCCGCCGGCACGCAGCCGCTCGATCTGCGCTCGCAGCTCATCGCTCACCCGCTCGTCGGCATCCAGACACAGCACCCAGTCGTTGTGGGCGCTCGCCACGGCGAATTCCTTCTGCGAGCGGTACCCGGGCCAATCCCGCTCGATGATGCGCGCCCCGAGCGCCGCGGCGAGCTCGCGCGTTCGATCGCTCGAGTGGGAATCGACCACGACGATCTCGTCGCAGAAGGCGACGGAGCGCACGCACGCCTCGATGCGATCGGCCTCGTTGTACGTGATGATGCAGGCCGAAAGCCGGGCGGGGTTGCCGGAGTTCACGGGCGCTCGAGTCCTCACTCTCCTTACTGATGCGGCACTATACTTCGTGCCGAAGACGTGCCGAAGATAATGAGCTCCGTACTGTTCTTCGACCCGAACTGCCAGTCGCCCTACAGCAGGCGAACGCTCGAGGACGCGGCGCTCGGCGGCACCGAAGCCTCGGTGAGCCGGATTGCGGAGGCGCTGGATGCGATCGTCATGCAGCACAACCGCACCGCTGCGGACGGACGGTACCTGCCGCCCGGCGCCGTCGGCGGTATCGAGCACCTGATCATCCTGCGCGACCCGCGCACGGTGGCGGGAATCTGCCGCAGCTTCCCCAAGGCGCGCCCGTACCTGTGGATGCACGATCTGGTGCGCCCCGGCTCCAAGCGCGGCCGGCGGCTCGCGGCGGCAGCACAGACGCTCGCCGAGCTCCATGTGACGCTGGTGTGCGTGTCGGACTTCCAGCGCCGGCAGGCCGAAGCCGTGCTGAGCCGTGCGGGCGTCGCCCCTCGGGTGCCGGTGGTGACCATCTACAATCCGGTCGACGATGCGCTCGTGCCGAGCGGCTCGGCCTTCGACGCCGCCAAGCTCGTCTTCTTCTCCTCGCCGAACAAGGGCCTCGCCCTGACGCTCGATGCCTTTCAGGTCGCGCGCCGTGCGATGCCGGAGCTGTACCTGCGTATCGGCAGTCCCGGCTACAAGAGCCTGCGCCGCGCGGGCATGGAAAGCGTCGAAGGCCACATCGCGGGCGTACAGTGGCTCGGTGCGCTGCCGCACGCGCGGATTCTCGAGGAGGTGCGTACCGCCCTGTGCGTGTTCTACCCCAATTTCGTGCTGCCCGAGACTTTTGGCCTCGTGCTTGCCGAGGCCAAGGCGGTCGGAACGCCTGTACTGACGCACGATTGCGGGGCAGCCGCGGAGGTGCTGGCCGATCCCCGCCAGACCCTCCCGATCACGGCCGGCGTGCGGCGCTACGAAAGAGCCGCGCAGCTCCTGCCGAACCGCCTGCGCCCGCTCATCGCACCCTGGGCCGGCAGACTCGGGGTGTTCGATCCGTACCTGGAGCGGCTGCGCTCGTGGCGCAACGGCGCCCGGCCGCACACCGAGCCCGATGCGCGCTTTCGCCTGAGCAAAGTCGCGGAGCGTTGGCGCGCGCTGCTCGCGGGGAGCCTCGCATGAGCTGCCGCTTGCGGTACCGCCGCTCCGGCAGCGCCCCTCACACCGTGCCTCGATCGGTGCGCCGGCGCGAGGGTGGCGCACCGCGATGGCGGGCACGCGCCGCGTGCCCATCGAGCGCCGTGATCGCCGCAAGCAGTGCCTGAATTACCTCGACGTGCTGTAGCGGCGTCGCGGCAGGCAGCTCGGCGCCGCTTACCGGATCGAAGCCTTGCACCAGCGTCCGCAGGATCTGCCGTGCATCGAGCGGTTCCATCGCAGCGCCTCCTCCGCGGGGTCCACCGGCGCGATTGTTCACCGGGGAGCTCCGGCAGGACAGTGGGAAATCTGGTGCAATAACGCAGTTTGTGCCCGCGACAGGGAATTCACCGCCACGATGCGTACCCTCGGCTGGTTCATCGGACTCATCGTCATCGCCCTGGCGGCGATGGCGGCGTTCACCTACCCGCTGTGGCTGTGGCTCAACCCGCACTTCGGCTTTCCGTTCCATCGCATCGCCGATCGCATCGGCATGGTCGCTCTTGCGGTCGGCTTCGTGCTCATCGCGCGGCGCTTGAAGCTTGCCGACCGGGCGAGTCTCGGGTATGGCGCCCCACGCGCGGTGTTCCTGCGCGAGGTCGGGATCGGATTTGCGATCGGAGCGCCCATGATGGGGCTGGTGGTGGCGATGATGGTCGCTCTCAACCTGCGCGAGTGGAAGGCAGGCGTGCCGCTCGATGCGGCGAGCTTCGCAGCGATCGCCGGCGTCGGGCTCACGCGCGGCTTCGCCGTCGCGCTCATCGAGGAAACCTTCCTGCGAGGCGCGATGTATACCGGCATCGCGCGCGAGGCCGGAGCGCGCCTCGCCATCCTGGTGACGGCGCTGTTGTACGCTGCGACCCATTTCGTCGGTCAGTACCACATCCCGGCGAGCGAGATCTCGTGGGGCAGCGGACTTTCGCTGCTCGCCGGCGCGCTGCGCGAGTTCGCCCATCCGCTGGCGATCGGCGACGCCTACTTGAGCCTCCTCGCCGTGGGCGTCGCCCTCGGGATGGTGCGCGCGCTCACCGGCCACATCGGCGCCTGCCTCGGACTGCACGCCTCGTGGGTGTGGGTGATCACCTTCGTGCGCGAGACGTCGATTGCGAACCGAACGAATCCGCTCTCGTTCCTGCTCAGCGGGTTCGACGGCGTCGTCGGCTGGCTCGTGCTCGCGTGGACGATCGTGCTCGGGTTTGCGCTGTTTCGCTTCTACTCGCGAAGGGCTCTCATTCCACATCCCGCCGGATGAGCGGATTGAGCATCGCGAGCCGCTCGAGCGGATCGTCGAGCTCGAGCCACTCCTGCTTTTCCGTGAGACTCACAGGAAGAATCTCCGCGAGGCGGTAGCCGACCCAGGCCGCATCGTCCACCCGCTTCTCGACCGCCTCGTACAGCTCACCGAGCTCGGGAAGAATCTTGCGCATGAGCCGCCCGAGGTGCTGGTACTCGGCAGGCAGCTCCACCGCCGGCTCATCGGGCAGCCAGACCACCTCGCCCATGTTGAGTCCGTCCGGGTGCTGCCAGCGGCGCAGCAGCCTGAACTTGCGGCCGCCGAGACAGTAGATGCCGAGCAGGCCATCCGGCATGGGGTAGAAATCGACGATCCGCGCGCTCGTGCCGACCGGTGCGGTCGCCGCGACCGCTCCACCGGCTTCCGTGCCGGTGACGATCAGCACGGCACCGAATGCCGAGTCCTCGCGCATACAGCTGCGGACCATATCGAGATAGCGCGGCTCGAAGATGCGCAGCGGCAGCGGACCGCCGGGATAAAGCACCGTGGCGAGCGGAAATAGGGCGATCTCGGCGGTTTCCGCCGCGGGGGGTGCCGGCCGGTCAGGGATTTCCGGCAAAACGCTGCTCCAGTGCCGCGATCAGCTTGCCGTGCAAGCCGCCGAAGCCGCCGTTGCTCATGATCAGCACGTTGTCCCCGGGACGCAAGGACTTTGCGAGACTCTCCGCAAGCGGACCGATCTCGGAGGCCGAGCGGCCGCGGGGGCCGAGCGCGCTCGCGACCTCCCCGATGTCCCAGCCCAGGTCCGGGGGCGCGTACAGCCAGACCTCATCGGCGTCCGCGAGCGCCGGGGCGAGTGCCGTGCGGTGCACGCCCATGCGCATGGTGTTCGAGCGCGGCTCGAGCACGGCGACGATGCGGGCGGAGCCCACCCGCTGGCGAAGGCCATCGAGCGTGCTCGCAATGGCCGTCGGATGATGCGCGAAATCGTCATACACGCGGATCCCCTGCACCGCGGCGCGCAGTTGCATGCGACGCGCGACGCCGCCGAAGCGCCCGAGCGCCTCGATCGCCCGTGCAACGGGCACTCCGGCGTGATGCGCGGCGGCGATCGCCGCCAGGGCGTTCTGCGCATTGTGCGCACCGATCAACGGCCACTCGACCGTGCCGCGCGGCTGCCCCGCCTCGAGCACCTCGAAGCGCGAGAAATCCGCGGCGCCGCGCGCGGGCCGCGCGCTCCATCGGGCACCCTCGGCGCCGGCGAGGGCAAAACCCTCGAGCGCCGTCCAGCAGCCCATGGCGAGCGTCTCGCGCAGGCGCGCGTCGGAGGCGTTCCAGACGATCAGGCCCGAGCCTGGCACGGTGCGCACGAGGTGATGGAACTGCCTCTGGATGGCCTCCACGTCCGCATAGATGTCGGCGTGGTCGAACTCGAGGTTGTTCAGCACGGCCGTGCGCGGGCGGTAATGCACGAACTTCGCCCGCTTGTCGAAGAATGCCGTGTCGTACTCGTCGGCCTCGATGACGAAGAACTTCGAGCTGCCGAGGCGCGCGCTCGTCGAGAAGTTCTGCGGCACCCCGCCGATCAGGAAGCCCGGCGCGAGCCCGGCGTCCTCGAGCATCCACGCAAGGAGCGAAGCGCCCGTCGTCTTGCCGTGCGTGCCCGCGACGGCGAGCACCCAGCGACCCGCAAGCACCTCCCGCGACAGCCACTCGGGCCCCGAGGCATAGGGGAGGCCGCGGTCGAGAAGCGCCTCGATCACCGGCATGCCGCGCGTCATGACATTGCCGACCACGACGATGTCGGGGGCGGGCTCGAGCTGCTCGGGCCCGAAGCCCTCGATCAGCTCGACGCCGAGTGCGCGCAGCTGATCGCTCATCGGCGGATAGACGTTGCGGTCCGAGCCCGTGACCCGATGACCCGCCGCCTGGGCGAGCGCGGCGATGCCGCCCATGAAGGTGCCGCAGGCGCCGAGGATGTGAACGTGCATGCGCAGCTTTCCGGATTGGGTGAAGGAGATTGGGTGCAGATCCGCGCTTCAGCGGGCGAGCGGGATGATCGCCACCGCGACGAG
>JASHUC010000274.1 GCA_030040235.1 Gammaproteobacteria bacterium
CGGTCGCCGTTTCGGCGGACACGCGCCGCGCCATGATCGCCAAGGCCGCGTATCTGAGGGCCGAGCGCCGGGGCTTCGTGCCGGGATCCGAAGAGGACGACTGGCTGAGCGCAGAGAAGGAAGTCGACGCGCTGCTGTCCGGCGGCCGAAGCATCCCGCAATAGCGCGAGCGCGGGGAACCCCGCACCGGGGGTTGCGCTCGAAGCCCGTGGCGGAGCGGCGCCCGCACCCTCTTTCAGCGCGTCGCCGCTTGACGGCGGACAGCTGATGTAGTTGTATATAACACTAGTACAACGGGGTGGTCGTCACGGCCGCCCCCATCATCCAGACCCTGAGTTCCATTCCGCGCTCGGGCGGGCGGACACGTACGCGTAGGAGATCTCATGGCGACGGTGGTTTCGATCAAGAACGTGGTGAAGCGCTACACCCGCGGCAAGCAGCAGGTCGAGGTGCTTCACGGTCTCAACCTCGAGGTGGCGAGCGGCGAGTTTCTGGCCCTGATGGGTCCGTCCGGCTCGGGCAAGACGACCCTGCTCAATCTGATCGGCGGCCTCGACCGTCCGGATTCCGGTGAGGTGACCGTGGCCGGAGAGCGGATCGACCAGCTCTCGAGCGGCGAGCTCGCGAGATGGCGCGCGCGCCACGTGGGGTTCGTCTTCCAGTTCTACAACCTCCTGCCCGTGCTCACGGCCGAGCGTAATGTCGAGGTTCCGCTACTGCTCACCAAGCTGTCCCGCGCGCAGCGCAAGCAGAACGTGCGTGCGGCGCTCGAGCTCGTAGGCCTTGCCGACCGGGCGAAGCACAAACCGGCGGAGCTCTCGGGAGGGCAGCAGCAGCGCGTGGCGATCGCGCGCGCGCTCATTGCCGATCCGACGCTCATCGTGTGCGACGAGCCGACGGGCGATCTCGACCGCGAGAGCGCCGAGGACATCCTGAAGCTGCTCGAGATCCTGAACCGCACGCAGGGCAAGACCATCATCATGGTCACGCACGATCCGCTCGCGGCCGCCCATGCCTCCCACAAGCTGTACGTGGACAAGGGCCGGCTCACCGCGCACGAGGAGCGCACTGCGGCTTGACGCGCGCGGCTTGACGGGCAGGCGATCGACCCCGTGCGCACCGGGCGCACCGGGGCCGCTCGGTGCCGGAGCGAATCGTGAAGTACTTTCCGCTGGTATGGGCCGCGCTGCGGCGACGCAAGGCGCGCACGCTCCTCACGGCCTTCTCCATCATGACGGCCTTCTTTCTGTTCGGTGCGCTGAAGGGCATCGACGCCGGCATCGCATCGGTCGAGAAGCTGCTCGATGTCCCGGAGCTGCTCGTCATGAGCCGCGTCAGAATGGACGCACCCCTGCCGCTCGCGCACGCGGCACGCATCCGTGCCATAGCGGGCGTGACCGGTGTATCGCCGATGACGGCGTTGGTCGGGGACTATCAGTCGCCCAAGAACGTCCTGGTCGTCGTCGGCATGGATATTCCGGCCCTGTACGCCATGAACCGGGACATGGAGACGGCCCCCGACCAGCTCGCGGCCATGCAGCGCACCCGCTCCGGGGTGCTCGTCGGTCAGGCGCTGATGAAGGAGCGAGGTTGGAAGGTCGGCGAGCGCATCCCGCTGCAGGCCTTCGCCATCAACGGTCTCACCGGCACGAAGAAGGACGGCAGCTCCGCCTGGGTGTTCGATATCGTCGGCACCTACACCCTGCCGCAGCCGGACTGGGCGACGAGGATCCTCGCGAACTACGACTACATCAACGATGCGCTCGGAGCAGGCCAGAACCAGACGATCGGTTTTCAGGTCGGCATCGCCGATCCAAGCAAGGCCGCGCAGATCTCGCAGGCCATCGACGATACGTTCGCGAATTCTCCGGACCAGACGCGCACCCAGAACATGAAGGAGTTCATGGACTCGACGCTCGGCCAGATCGGCAACATCAATTTTCTGGTGAACGGCATCGTCGGCGCGGTGCTCTTCACGTTGCTCTTCCTCACGGCGAACACCATGTCGCAGTCGGTGCGCGAGCGGATCGGTGAGCTCGCGGTGCTGAAGACCGTGGGATTCACCGACCGGGTCGTGCAGGGGCTGGTGCTGGCGGAGGCGCTGGCGCTCGCCGCGGCCGCGGCGGTGCTCGGTCTCGCGCTCTCGGCATGGGCGTTGCCTGAGGTGACCAACACGGTGGCGCTGCAGGCACAGGGCATCGGCGCCATGCACGTCCCCATCACCGTCTTCGGATACGGACTCGCCGTTGCCGTGCTGCTCGCGCTGGTGAGCGGTCTGCCGCCCGCACAGCGCGCCCGCCACCTGTCGATCGTGGCGGCGCTCTCGGGCCGGTGAGGGGAGCGGGCATGAGAACGCTGGAGCAGATCCTCGCCGTATCCTCCATCAGTCTGCGGAGCCTCCCGCAGCGCATCGCCCCGTCGTTCGTGGTCGTCATTGGAATTGCCGGTGTGGTCGCTGTGCTGCTGTCGGTGCTGGCGCTGTCGTTCGGGCTCTCCGGAGCGCTGACCGCCACCGGACGTCCGGACCGCGCCATCATCCTGCACGCCCAGTCCACCGATGAGGTGGGGAGCAGTCTCGCGGCCGATTCCATTCCCAATATCCTCGACGCCCCCGGCATCGCCAAGGCGCGCGATGGCCGCCCGCTCGCCTCGGCGGAGATGCTCGCGACGGTGAATGTGCCGCGCGCCGACAACGGGCGGCTCGGTACGCTGACCCTGCGCGGCGTCTCGCCCGAGGCCTTCGAGCTGCGCCCGGAGCTGCACCTCGTCGCGGGAAGGATGTTTCGCTCGGGTGTGCGCGAGCTGATCGCGGGCAGGGCGGCGCAGGCGCGCTTCCACGGCCTCACCGTCGGCGGCCACATCCTGTTCGACAAGAACGACTGGCTCGTCGTGGGCGCCTTCGACAGCGGCGGGGGAGCGCACGACTCGGAGCTGCTCGCCGATGCGAGCACGGTGCTCGCCGTGTATCAGCGCACGGCATACAACTCCGTGACCGTGAAGCTCACGAGCCCCGGAGCATTGGATACCCTGCGCAAGGCGCTCACCACCGATCCGACCCTGTCGGTGGTGGTCAACCGCGAGACCGAGTATTACGAGCAGCAGTCGCAGTCGTTCGCCGCCGTGCTGGCGCTCATCGCTCATGTGGTGGGTGCCATCATGGCGATCGGCGCCGTCTTCGCCGCGCTCAACACGATGTATTCGGCGGTCAGCGCCCGAACCGTGGAGATTGCAACGCTGCGCGCCATCGGCTTCGGACCTCTGGCCGTGGTCGTCTCGGTGATCGTCGAAGCGCTGGTTCTGGCGCTGATCGGCGCGCTCGCCGGGGCGGCGCTTGCGTGGGCGTTCTTCGACGGCAACACCGTCAGCACGATCGGCG
>JASHUC010000275.1 GCA_030040235.1 Gammaproteobacteria bacterium
CGCCACCCTCAAGCACATCCGCTTCCACGCGACCGCCGGCCCGCACAAGGTCGCCGTCACCTTCATTGACCGCGACTTCGCCGAGTCCGAAGGGCGGCTCCAGCTCCTGGTGCCCGGGGATGCACAGGACGAGGTGCTGCGGATCGGAACGTTCCAGATCCTCGGCCCGCTGCAGGCGACCGGCCTCAGCGACACCCCGAGCCGCGAGCGGATCTTTACCTGCACCCCGAAGACCGCCGAGGAGCAGCAGCCCTGCGCCGAGGAGATCATCTCGCGGCTCGCGCGCGAGGCGTACCGCCGCCCCGTGAATTCGCAGGACCTCGAGCCGCTCGAGGCGATCTATGCCGCGGGCCTCAAGCAGGGGGGATTCGAGGAGGGAATCCGCCGGACGATCACCGCGATCCTCGCCAGCCCGTATTTCCTTTACCGGGCCGAGCCCACGCCGGCCGGGGTTCAGCCCGGCGCGAGCTATCACATCACCGACCTCGAGCTCGCCTCGCGTCTGTCGTTCTTCCTCTGGAGCAGCATTCCGGACAACGAACTGCTCACGCTCGCCTCGCAGAACCGGCTGCACGAGCCGGCGGTGCTGAAGGCACAGGTGTACCGCATGCTCGCCGATCCGCGCGCGATGACGCTCGCGTCCAATTTCGCGTTTCAGTGGCTCGACGTCGAGCGGCTCGCCGAGGTCACTCCGGACCCGAAGATCTTCCCCTACGTGCGCGATCCCCGCGATGACTTCCGCACCGAGCTCAAGCTGTTCGTGGACAGTGTGTTCCGCGGGAACCTCGATGTGGTCGATCTGCTCACCGCCAACTGGACCTTCCTCAACCAGCGCCTCGCGCTGCTCTACGGCATCAATGACGTGCGCGGAAATGAATTCCGGCGGGTGACCCTCACCCCTGCCGAGTCGGTCCGTTACGGCCTGCTCGGCAAAGGGGCTTTCCTGATGGGCACCTCCTACCCGAATCGCACCGCCCCGGTGCTGCGCGGGCAGTGGATCCTGGACAACATCACCGGCACGCCGCCCGATCCGCCGCCGGCCGGGGTCAAGATGACTCTCGATGTCAAGACGCCCGGCAGCAATGACAAGGTGTTGACGATCCGTGAGCAGATGGCCATCCATCGCAACAATCCGCGCTGCTTCTCCTGCCATGGGATGCTCGATCCGCTCGGGCTGGCGTTCGAGAACTTCGACGCCGTCGGCCGATGGCGCACCAAGGATCGCACCACTGGAGTCGCCATCGATCCGACGGGTGTACTGCCGGGCGGCTTCAAAGTGAGTGGACCGGGCGATGTGCGCCGGATTCTGCTCGAGCACCCGAGCCTGTTCGTCGAGTCGCTCACCAAGAACCTGATGACCTTTGCGCTCGGGCGCACGCTCACCTACCGGGACATGCCGGAGGTGCGCACGATCGTGGCCCGAAGTGCCAAGGACGATTACAAGTTCTGGACGCTGGTGGTGGGGATCGTCGAGAGCCCGCAATTTCAGATGCGCTCCGCACCCGCCGCCGGCGGCGCGGTGCCGATCAAGACCGCGCAGGTGATCCGTTGATTCGCAGGACGAGCACGAGGTAGTCGCCATGTTCATCACGAAGAAGTGCCTTTCCCGGCGTACCGTTCTCAAGGGCGTGGGTGCCAGCGTGGGACTGCCGCTGCTCGATGCCATGATTCCGGCGGGCACGGCGCTTGCCGCGACGGCAGCCAAGCCGACGCCGTACATGGCCTGCATCTACATTCCGCACGGGGCCGTGCAGGACAACTGGCAACCGAAGGCGACCGGCACGAGCTTCGTGATATCGCCGATCTTGAAGCCCCTCGAGCCCTTCCGCTCGCACCTGACGGTCGTCAGCGGCCTGAGGAACAAGGCCGCCGAGAGTCCGGCGCCGCATGCGATCACCCCCGGAACCTGGCTCACGGCCGTTCACCCCCCGCACCAGCAGGCCCCCGATGTGGGTCCCTCGGTGGACCAGGTCGCCGCGAGGGTGCTCTCGAAGTCAACGCCGCTGATCTCCCTCGAGGTCGCGGGCGAGGGCGGGGGCGGGGCATGTGATCCGGACTTCGGGTGCGGCTACTCGGGGACCATCGCATTTCGCACCGGCTCGCAGCCGTTGCCCATGGAGCAGGATCCGCGCACCGTATTCACCAACCTGTTCGGCGAGGGCGATACGACCCAGGAGCGTGCCTCGATTCTCAAAGAAGACGGCAGCATCCTCGATTTCGTGCGCCAGAGCGCGAGCGACTTGCAGCGCAGCCTCGGCCCCTCCGACCGGCGCATGGTGGGCGACTATCTGGAGTCGGTGCGCGAGATCGAGCGGCGCGTGCAAGGGATGCAGGCGAAGTTCGCCTCCGGCACGGGCATCAAGCTGCCGAACGCCCCGGAGGGCATCCCGCAGGACTACAACCAGATGCTCGACCTCATGTTCAGCATGATGGCGCTCGCGTGGCAGGCGAACATGACGCGCGTGGCGACCTTCATGATGGCGCGGGAGGTGACGATGCGCACTTTCCCGAACCTCGGAATCACCGACGCCTGGCATCCGCTCTCGCACCACGGGAACGACCCGGACAAGCTCGTCAAGCTCACCAAGATCCAGTACTACATGACCGATGCGTTCGCCCGCTACGTCAAGCGTCTCTCGGAGATCAAGGACGGTGACGGGACGCTGCTCGATCATGCGCTGATCCTCTACGGAAGCGACATGGCCAACAGCGACATGCACAACCACGATCCGCTGCCTCAGGTGTTGCTCGGGAAGTGCTGTGGCGCGGTCAAGGGTGGCCAGCACCTGCACTACCCGCAGGACACCCCGCACGCGAACCTGCTCCTCACGATGCTGCACCGGGCGGGCATTCCCGCGAAGTCGCACGGCGACAGCACGGGCGAGTTTTCCGAGATCTGAAAGGGGACCGCGATGCGCCGTTGCCTCGCCGTGCTACTCGCAGCCGTGCTCGGTACGGGGAGCTTTGCCGTCGCCCGTGCGGATGATGCGCCCTCGGCCCTCCTTCAGGCGGCCATGGCCAACGATCACGACGCGGCGATGGCGCTCATCGCCAAGGGCGCCGACGTGCGCGCTACCGGCTCGGATGGCACCACGGCGCTGATGTGGGCCGCCTACAACGACGATGTCGCGCTGGCGCAGGCGCTCATCAGAAAGGGCGCCAACGCATCCGCCGTCAACAGCTACGGGGACTCGGCGATGCAGGAGGCGGCCGTCAGACCCGACGCGGTCATCCTGAAGATGCTGCTCGATGCGGGCGTGAACGTGGACTCGCCGAATCCCGAAGGACAGACGGCGCTCATGGTGGTGGCGCGCACCGGTGATGTGAAAGCGGCCGAGCTGCTGCTTCACCACGGCGCGAACGTGAACGCGGTCGAAAGCTGGGGTGGACAGACGGCGCTCATGTGGGCGGCCGCCCAGCGGCAGCCGCAGATGGTGAAGCTGCTGATCTCCCACGGCGCCGACCTCAACATGCGTTCGGTGGTGCGGGACTGGCAGCGGCGCGTGACGGCCGAAGGGCGTCCGAAGATCATGAATGTGGGGGGGCTCACGGCGCTGCACTTCGCGGCCCGTGAAGACTGCATCGAGTGCGCGAAGTATCTGGTGGAGGCTGGCGCCGACATCAACGCGCTCGACCCCGACGATACGACCCCGCTCGTCGTCGCGCTGATGAACCTGCACTTCAATCTCGCGACGTACCTCATCAACGCGGGCGCCGATGTGAATCGCTGGGATATCTTCGGTGACTCACCGCTCTACGTCGCGATCGACATGAACACGCTGCCGACGGGCGGCCGGCCGGATCTGCCCTCCCCGGATGCGACCAGCGGCTATCAGGTCGCCGAGCTGCTGCTTGCGAAGGGCGCCGATCCGAATCTCCAGCTCAAGCTCCGCCCGCCGTACCGCAACGGCGTCTTCGATCGCGGCGGTGATCAGGTGCTCTCCACGGGCGCAACCCCGCTGCTCCTCGCCGCGAAGGTGGGGGACGTGGAATCCGTGAAGCTCCTCCTCAAGTATCATGCGCTGGTGAATCTGCCGAATGCCGAAGGGGTGACGCCACTCATGGCGGCAGCCGGCATGGGGCAGGGCTTCAATCCGACCCGCGGCCGCTACAAGACGGACGAGCAGGCGGCCGAGTGCGTGCAGCTCCTGCACGCCGCAGGCGGCACCATCACGGGCCGTGCGGATGACGGGCTCACCGCGCTGCACAGCGCAGCGAAGCTCGGCTGGGACGACACGGTGAAGCTCCTCGTCGCCGACGGAGCGGATCTGCAGGCGACGGATCGGATCGGCCTGCGCCCGATCGACTACGCGCGGGGCAATTACATTCGCGCCTTCCTCGAGCCGCAACCGGCGCCCAAGACCGCCACCATCAAGCTGCTGACGCAGTTCATCGTCGCGAAGACCGGCCACCCGCCGCTCATTTTCGCCGAGGATCTGTCTCACCGGCAGATCGGCGTCGGCGGGGCGCAGCGCTCGCAAGTTACCGGCGGGGCAGGGCGCGCGCGCGGTGCCGGTGGCGCGCGGCGTGCGCAAGCGAGCGCTGGTGGGGCACCGCGCCTGCAAGCCGGCGCTGGCGCCGAGCGGCCGCAAGTCGCCAACTGACCGCGCGAAGAGGCGAGATTCCTCGGCCGAAGATCGCTACCGCAGCTTTGTGGGCGGGACGGCCGGGGCACGGTTGCGTTGAACAGTGCTCCTGGATATATTTCCGGATATAGACCGCCGGGAGGAGTCGCTGTGTCTACGAGCTCTCAAACGAGGGCGCTCCGAAGCTATCGACGACGGCTCAAGAGGCGCGGCATCGCGCGTTTCGAGGTGCTCGCGCCGACACGCGACCGCGATCTCATCCGCGACGTGGCCCGAGGGCTTTCCGGGCAGGAGCAAGACGCGCAGCGGATTCGGGCAGCCCTCCAACGGGCTCTCGTCGGCGCGATTGGGTCACCGGGCCGGATCCTTGCGGCGCTGCGTCGCTCGCCGCTCGTGGGCGCCCATCTCGATCTTGAGCGCTCCGTCGCGGATGACCGGCGGGTCGAGCTGTGAGCCGCTACCTACTCGACACGAATATCATCAGCAACATCACCAAGCCGGAGCCGTCGCAGAGGCTGGTATCCTGGATGAGCCGGCAGATGGACGAGAACCTCTACATCTCGTCACTCACCCTCGCCGAGATTCGCCGCGGCGTGCTGGAGAAGCCGCGAGGCGCGAAGCGCCGCGCTCTTGATCGTTGGTTCTCAGGCCCGGAGGGACCTCAAGCCCTGTTCGCCGGCCGTGTGCTTCCTTTCGACGAGAAGGCCGGTCTCATCTGGGGGAAGCTGATGGCGGAGGGAACAGCGCGGGGACGCCCGCGCAGTGCGCTCGACATGATCGTTGCAGCGATTGCGGAGGCGAACGAGTGCACTATTGTTACGGACAACGAGCAGCACTTCGAAGGACTGCGATTCCTGAATCCGCTCCGCGAACCTTACTGATCGCGCGGCTGCGTCTCCTCAACCTCATCCCGCCTGAGCAGCGGGAAGGCAGGCAGCGTGAGGAATTCCTCGAAGTCTGCGGCGATCGACAGATCGCGGAAGAGGCGAATGGCCTCCGGGAAGCGCCCGCCGTCGTAGACCTTGGCGCCGAGCTCTTGGCGCACCCGCGCCATTTCTTCCTCGATGAGGCGGTCGAGGAGCTCCACGGTCGCCTTCGTGCCGTCCTCGAGGGTGATGCCGTAGTGAACCCACTGCCACACTTGTGCGCGGCTGATCTCGGCGGTGGCCGCATCCTCCATGAGGTTGTAGAGCGGCACGGCGCCTTTGCCGCGCAGCCAGGCCTCGATGTACTGAATGCCGACCCGGATGTTCAGGCGCATCCCCCCTTCAGTGCGGGTGCCCTGATGAACTTCGAGTAGATCCTTCTGGCTCACCGCGACATCCGCGCGCAGGCGGTCGAGCTGATTGGGCTGCGGCATCAGCCTGTCGAATACCTCCTGCGCGACCGGCACGAGGTCCGGATGTGCGACCCAGGTGCCGTCGTGCCCGTCGGAGGCTTCGCGCTCCTTATCCTCTCGCACGCGCTCGAGCGCGGCGGCATTCGCCTGCGGGTCGCGGCGGTTGGGGATCTGCGCGGCCATGCCACCCATCGCAAAGGCGCCGCGCCGGTGGCAGGTCTTGATCAGCAGCAACGAGTAGGCGCGCAGGAACGCCTTACCCATCACCACTTGCGAGCGGTCGGGTAGCACGTACGCCGGGTTGGCGCGCAGCTTCTTGATGAACGAGAACATGTAATCCCAGCGCCCGCAATTGAGACCCACGATGTGCTCGCGCAGCTCGTAAAGAATCTCCTCCATCTCGAAGGCGGCCGGCAGCGTCTCGATGAGCACCGTTGCCTTGATGGTGCCGGCCGGGAGGCCGAGCCACTCCTGCGCATAGAGGAACACGCTGTTCCAGAGCCGTGCCTCCTGGTGACTCTCGAGCTTCGGCAAATAAAAGTACGGCCCCGTGCCGCGCTCCAGCTGGGCGCGTGCGTTGTGAAAGAAGCTGAGACCGAAATCGAACAGGCTCGCCGAGATCGGCGCCGCATCCACGGTGAGGCCTGTCTCCGGGAGGTGCCAGCCCCGCGGCCGCACCATCATGACCGCCGGATTCGCGCCGAGCGCGTAGCGCTTGCCGCTCGCCGGGTCCTCGTAATCGATGGTGCCGTGCCAGCGATCGAGGAGATTGATCTGACCCTCGATCGTGTTGCGCCAGGTCGGGGAGTGGGCATCCTCGAAATCGGCCATGAATACCCTGGCGCCGGAGTTGAGGGCATTGATGATCATCTTGCGATCGACCGGCCCGGTGATCTCCACGCGGCGGTCGAGCAGGTCGGCGGGAATGGTGCCGACCCGCCAGTCCGCGGCGCGCACATCCGCGGTGTCGCGGGAAAACTCGGGCAGCTCGCCCGCGCTGTAGCGGGCTTGACGAGTCGTGCGGGCGTGAAGGAGCTGCGAGCGCCGGGCTTCGAAGCGCCGATGGAGCGCGGCGAGGAACCCGAGCGCCTCGGGCGTGAGAATCTCCCCGTAACGCGGCCCTAGGGGATGATGAATGGCAACGCCCTGGGGTGGCCGGGGCGTTTGGAGCTGACCAATGGCGGCGCTGCACATGTCTCAAGGGTCCTTTCCCGACGGGCAACAATAGGGGCACTATGCACCGCTCGGGAGGAAGTGCAAGCCGCCCTGCGGCCACGGATTTTCAATGGGCTGGAAACGATGGGGCGCTCGCGGCCACCGCCGGCTCGGCCGCCTCGCCGAGAATACGGCCCTCATGGCGCTTGATGAAGCACATCGCGATCAGGGTGACGAGCGCACAACCCACCATGAAGTAAGCGGGCCCCGTCGGGGAGCCTGTCGCCTTGACGAGTACGGTCGCGAGCAATGGCGCGGTGCCACTGAATAAGGAAAATGCGAGATTGAACGAGACCGCAATGCCTGAGAAGCGGATGCGGGTCGGAAAGAGGTCGGCCACGATGCCGGCCATCGGTCCGTTGCAGAGCGATGCAGCGAGGCCCGCGCCGATGAAAATGGGAATGAGCTGCACCGTGTGGCCCGCCGCGGCATCGAAGAACGGGATGCAGAAGGCGGCGAGGAGGAAGGATCCCGCCCCGAGGATCCAGCGCTTCGGGATGCGGTCGCTCAGCCAGGCGGTGAGCAGCATGCCGAAGGACAGGACCAGCAGCCCGATGTTCTGGGCCGCGATCCCCTCGAGATACGTCCGGTGCATCACCCGCTGCATGAAGGTGGGCATCGCGAACAGCAGCCCGTTGAAGCCCGCCGTGGCGACCATGGCCGCGATCGCAAAGCCGGTCGCCGCCGGAGCGGTGCGCATGAGCTCGAGGAACGGCCGCTTGGAGGTGGTGTGGCGGAGCTTCTTGAACTCCTCGGTCTCCGACAGCGACAGCCGCAGCCAGAAGCTCACGAACCCGAGCAGCCCTCCGACGAGAAACCCGATGCGCCAGCCCCAGTGCGCCACCGCAGCCGGATCGAGCAGCTTCACCACGGCGTAACCCACGCCGGAGGCGAGCGCGACCCCCGTATTGACGCAGAAGAAGATGAAACCCGAGGAAAATCCAGCCCGCCGCGGGGCGGTCTCGACGACGTAGGTGATGGCCCCCGGAAGCTCACCGCCCAGAGAGAAGCCCTGGATCAGGCGCAGGACGATCACCCCCACGGTCGCACCCGCTCCCCACTGGGCATAGCTCGGAAGCAGTCCGAGCGCGAGCGTGGCGGTCGACATGATGAGGATCGAGCAGATGAACACCCGGCGCCGCCCGTACTTGTCGCCGAAGTGGCTGAAGATGACCCCGCCCATGAGCCGTGGGACATAACCCAGCGCGAACACCGAATACGACAGCATCAGCCCGATGAGCGGGCTTTTCGCCGGGGCGAAGAACGCATCCCCGATGTACTGTGCGAAGGTGCTGTAGATGACGAAATCGTAGAATTCGAGCGCGCCGCCCAAGCTCGAGAGCACGATGACGCGCCACTGCGCGCGTCCGATACCGGAAGCATTCGCAGCCGGCTGTGGCAGAGACGGTTTCAGCGACATTGACCGCGGGATCTCATGCAGGGTGCGGGTGCGCGATCTTAGTACGAAGCTCCGGATCGGGCACGCTCGCGAGCGCGGGCCCGGCGGCCGTTGCGCGCGGGACGGGGGGCCGTGGCACCGGTAATGCTATGGGTGCACTTGATACCGCCGGTGAGACCCCCTGAAACTGGCGCGTTGACCCCGTGGATCGCATATGTTACCGGTTGAGATAATGGCGGATCGCAGGCGGTTCTTGAAGACACTGGCGGGCGGGGCTGCCGGGCTCGCGCTTCCCGGATTCCTGCCGCGCCTAGCCCTTGCCCGATCGAGATCCGCATCCGTGGCGCCGCTCACCGTTCAGCGCCTGTCGGAGCGCCTCGCCGTGATCGCGGGTGCCGGAGGGAACGTCGTCGTGCTGAGCGGCCCCGATTCGGTGCTGCTCGTGGACTCGGGCTCCCCGCAGCGCGCGCCCGATGTTCTCCAAGCCCTCGCCGGACTTCCCGGGGGACATCGGATCGATACCGTCTTCAACACGCATTGGCACTGGGAGCATACGGGCGGCAACGAGCTCATGAGAAAGGCCGGGGCGCGGATCCTCGCGCACGAGAACACCCGCCTGTGGCTCGGCACCGAAATCTGGGTGGAGTGGCAGAACCGTACCTATCCGCCGCGTGCGCAGGGCGCGTGGCCGACGCAGACGTTCTACACCACGGGCAGGATGAGCTTCGCGGGTGAGCCGATCGAGTACGGCTATCTCGAGGAAGCGCATACCGACGGGGACATCTACGTCTACTTCCGCGGGCAGAACGTGCTGGTTCCGGGCTG
>JASHUC010000276.1 GCA_030040235.1 Gammaproteobacteria bacterium
CGGGTCGCGCGGGGCGCCGCCCGGGCGCCGCGCCGGCCCGAGGGGGGCGATGTGATAAAATTTCTCTTTTTTGAATGCGCCGCTCCCCCTCCGGAGGGCGCTCATCCGACATGACCGAGATCGCACGCGAGATCCTGCCCGTCAACCTCGAAGACGAGATGCGCCAGTCGTATCTCGATTACGCCATGAGCGTGATCGTCGGCAGAGCCCTGCCCGATGTGCGCGATGGGCTCAAGCCGGTGCACCGGCGGGTGCTGTACGCGATGCGCGAGCTCGGCAATGACTACAACAAGCCCTACAAGAAGTCCGCGCGCGTGGTCGGCGATGTGATCGGCAAGTATCACCCACACGGCGATTCGGCCGTGTACGACACGATCGTGCGAATGGCGCAACCCTTCTCCATGCGCTACGTGCTGATCGACGGCCAGGGCAACTTCGGCTCGGTGGACGGGGACCTGCCGGCGGCGATGCGCTACACCGAGGTGCGCATGTCGCGCCTCGCGCACGAGCTGCTCGCGGACATCGACAAGGAAACCGTCGACTTCTCGCCGAACTACGACGAATCCGAGAGCGAGCCTTCGGTGCTGCCGACTCGCGTGCCGAATCTGCTCGTGAACGGCCAGGCCGGCATCGCGGTCGGGATGGCGACCAACATCCCGCCCCACAACCTCACCGAGGTGGTCAACGCCTGCATCGCGCTGCTCGATGACCCGATGCTGCCGCTCGCCGAGCTCATGCAGCACGTGCCGGGACCGGATTTCCCGACCGCCGGGATCATCAACGGCGCACAGGAGATCGCGACCGCCTATCGCACGGGGCGCGGACGGCTCTCCATCCGGGCGCGCACCGTGCTCGAGGAAATCGACGGCAAGTCCCGGCAGGCCATCATCGTCACCGAGCTTCCCTACCAGGTGAACAAGGCGCGCCTGCTCGAGCGGATCGCCGAGCTCGTGCGCAACAAGGAGCTCGAGGGCATCTCGGAGCTGCGCGACGAATCGGACAAGGACGGCATGCGCGTGGTGATCGAGTTGAAGCGCGGCGAGGTCCCCGAGATCGTGCTCAACAATCTCTACGCGCAGACTCCGATGGAGACGGTCTTCGGCATCAACATGGTCGCCCTGCAGGACGGCCAGCCGAAGCTGTTCTCGCTCAAGGAGATGCTCGAGGCCTTCATCAGGCACCGGCGCGAGATCGTCACGCGGCGCACGATCCACGACCTCGCCCGGGCGCGTGAGCGCGCACACATCCTCGAGGGGCTCGCGGTCGCGCTCGCCAATATCGACGATGTGATCGCGCTGATTCGCGCGGCCGCCTCCGCCGATGAGGCCCGTGCCGCACTCATCGCGCGTCCCTGGCCGCCCGGAGTCGTGCCGGAGCTGCTCGCGCGGGCCGGCGAGCTCTCCACGCGGCCGAACGGACTCGCCCCCGAGACCGGACTCCTCAACGGAAGCTACCGGCTCTCCGAGACGCAGGCTCAGGCGATTCTCGACATGCGTCTGCACCGCCTGACCGGTCTCGAGCAAGACAAGATCATGACCGAGTACAAGGAGCTGCTCGAGGCGATCCGCAACCTCGGGGATATTCTCGCGCGCCCGCAGCGCCTGACCCAGGTCGTGCGCACCGAGCTCGTCGAGGTGCGCGAGGCGTTCGGCGACGCGCGCCGCACCGAGATCAACCGCGATCATCTGGCGCTCACGACCGAGGACCTGATCGAGCCGCAGGACGTGGTGGTCACGCTATCTCACGCCGGCTATGCGAAATCCCAGCCGCTTACGGAGTACCAGACGCAGCGGCGCGGGGGGCGCGGGCGGGCGGCCACCACGGTCAAGGACGAGGATTTCATCGAGAAGCTGTTCGTCGCGCACACGCACGACACCGTGCTGTGCTTCTCGAACCGCGGCAAGGTGTACTGGCTCAAAGTCTACGAGCTCCCGCAGGCCGGGCGCGGCGCCCGCGGCCGTCCGATGGTGAATCTGCTGCCGCTCGAAGAAGGCGAGAAGATCAACGCGGTGCTGCCCATCAAGCAGTTCGACGAGCACCAGTACGTCTTCATGGCGACGAGCCAGGGTACGGTGAAGAAGACCTCGCTCGCCGCGTTCTCGCGCCCGCGCGCGAGCGGCATCATCGCCGTGGACCTGCGCGACAACGACCGGCTGGTCGGCGTTGCGCTCACCGACGGGAGCCGCGAGATCATCCTCGCCACGAGCGGCGGCAAGGCGATCCGCTTTCACGAGGAGGAAGTACGCACCATGGGGCGCGATGCCGCCGGAGTGCGCGGCGTCAGGCTCGGGACCGGCCAGGAGCTCATCGCGCTCATCGTCGTCGGGGAAGGATTCATTCTCACTGCCTCCGAGAACGGCTACGGCAAGCTGACGACGCTCGAGGAGTTTCCGCGCCATGGCCGGGGCGGGCAGGGCGTCATCGCGCAGCAGACCAGCGAGCGCAACGGCGCCATGGTCGCCGCCCTGCAGGTCACGGCGGGCCAGGACATCATGCTCATCAGCTCGAGCGGCACCCTGGTGCGCACGCCCGTCGAGGAGGTCTCGGTGGTCGGACGCAACACCCAGGGCGTGCGCCTCATACGGCTCGGCGAGGGCGAGCGGCTCACCGGCATCGAGCGCATCGAATCCCTCAACGGGGAGTCGCCGGATGCCGACGAGGCAGCGCTCGCGCCCGATGCGCCGCCAGAACCTTGACTGTGCGGGTGCATGCCCCGGGGCATGCACGAGCTCAGAGCCAAAAGTTCTGACGCGCTCCGGCGCGCGTTGCTAACATCACGGGTTCACCCACTCGATCCCAAGCGACAGGAGTTTCGTGCGCGTATTCAACTTCGCGGCCGGGCCCGCGATGCTGCCCCTCGAGGTGCTCGAGCGGGCGCGCGCGGAGCTCACGGATTGGCGCGGCTCGGGCATGTCGGTGATGGAGGTGAGTCACCGCAGCAAGGCATTTCTCGGCGTCGCGCGCGAGCTCGAGGCCTCGCTGCGTGAGCTCGCCGGCATTCCGAGCCACTACCAGGTGCTGCTGCTGCAGGGGGGAGCCACCGCACAGTTCGCGGGCATACCGCTCAACCTCGCAACCGCCGGATCGACCGCCGACTATCTCAACACGGGAGCGTGGTCGGCCAAGGCGATCGCGGAGGCCGGCCGGTTCCTCGAGGTGCATGTCGCCGCGGACGAGTCCGCCTCGCGCTACACGACGGTCCCGCGCCCCGAGGCGCTCGAGCTCACGCCCGGAGCGGCCTATCTGCACTACACGCCGAACGAGACGATCGGCGGCGTCGAGTTCCCCTACATACCGCAGGCAGGCTCGGTGCCGCTCGTCGCCGACATGTCCTCCACGATTCTGTCGCAGCCGCTCGATGTGACGCCGTTCGGCGTGATCTACGCGGGTGCCCAGAAGAACATCGGCCCGGCGGGACTCGCGATCGTCATCGTCCGTGAGGATCTCATCGGACGCGCGCGCCCCGGGACGCCGGCAGTGCTCGATTACGGTGCGATGAGCCGCGACGCCTCCATGCTCAACACGCCGCCCACCTTCTCGTGGTATCTCGCCTCGCTCACCCTCGAGTGGGTCAAGGCGCAGGGAGGGCTCGCCGCGATGGCCGAGCGCAATCGCGCCAAGGCCGACACGCTCTACACGGCGATCGACTCGAGCGGCTTTTATCGCAACCCGGTCGAGCGCAGCTGCCGCTCGCGGATGAACGTGCCCTTCGGCCTGGCGAATCCGGAGCTCGAAAAGCGCTTTCTCGGCGAGGCCGCCAGCGCGGGGCTCGTGAATCTCGAAGGCCATCGCTCGGTCGGCGGCATGCGGGCGAGCCTCTACAACGCGATGCCGCTCGCGGGCGTGCACGCGCTCGTCGAGTTCATGAAGGAGTTCGAGCGCCGCAACGGCTGAGGCGCGCTCGATCTTATCTATGCATCGCATCCTCGTGCTGAACAATCTGAGTCCCCGCGGGCTCGAGCGCCTGCCGTCCGAGCGCTTCGAGGTCGGCCCCGAGGTGGCCTCGCCCGATGCCATCCTGGTGCGCTCGGCCGACCTCAACGGGCGCGAGCTGCCGTCCTCGGTGCTCGCCGTCGGACGTGCCGGGACCGGCGTCAACAACATCCCGGTGGCGGCCCTCAGCAGGCGCGGTGTGCCTGTCTTCAATGCGCCGGGCGCCAATGCCAACGCCGTGAAGGAGCTGGTTCTCGCCGGGCTGTTCCTCGCGGCGCGCAACATCTGCGCCGCCTGGTCCTTCGCACGCTCGCTCACGGGCAGCGATGCGGCGATCGACGAGGCGGTCGAGCGGGGCAAGAAGAAGTTCGTCGGCTTCGAGCTGCCCGGCCGCACGCTCGGGGTCGTCGGACTCGGCGCAGTCGGCGTGCAGGTTGCCAACGCCGCTCTGGCGCTCGAGATGCGCGTGCTCGGCTACGATCCGCAGATCACCGTGCAGCGCGCCTGGCAGCTTTCCTCGAGCGTCGAGCAAGCACTCTCGCTCGATGATCTGTTCACGCGCGCCGATATCGTCACGGTGCACGTGCCCTTGAATGCCGAGACGCGCACGCTCGTCGCCGCGCCGCGCCTGAAGCTGCTGCGCCCCGGCGGAGTGATTCTCAACTTCGCGAGGGCCGCGATCGTGGACGAGGCGGCGGTGCTTGCCGCTCTCGATGCGGGAGGGTTGCACGCCTACGTTTGCGACTTTCCGAGCAATGCGCTCAAGGATCATCCCAAGGTCGTCACGCTGCCGCACCTCGGCGCCTCGACCCATGAGGCGGAGGAGAACTGCGCGATCATGGTGGCCGAGAACGTGCGGGACTATCTCGAGAACGGCAATGTGCGCCACGCCGTGAACTACCCGGAGGCCGTTCTGCCGCGCGCGGGCGAGGCGACCCGCCTCGCCATCGCGAACAGCAATGTGCCGAACATGGTGGGCCAGATTTCGACCTGCCTCGCGACGGCCGGACTCAACATCGCGGACCTGCTCAACAAGTCGCGCGGGGAGTACGCCTATACCATTATCGACACCGAGGGGCCGGTGAGCGCGGAGCTGCTCGGGAGGATACGGCGCATCGAGGGAGTGCTCGCAGCGCGGGTGGTCTGACGGAAGGCACGCGCCGCGACGATCACGAGCGGGAGTCTGCATGGGTCCAGGGGGTTCTCGAAGCGTTGGCACCGGGCGGCGGAAGACACCGTCCGCAGAGCCGTCCAAGCTGTCGCTGGAGTCGGCGCGCGAGCGCATCGACGCGGTTGACACGGCCATTCACGAGCTCCTCAACGAGCGGGCCA
>JASHUC010000277.1 GCA_030040235.1 Gammaproteobacteria bacterium
GCCGAACAGATGCAGGCTCCCCTTGATCTCGAGCGTGAGGCCATCGGGCGGCTCGAGACTCACCCGTGGCGTGAAGCGCTGCGCACCGATCGCGAGCCGCTCGAGCAGACTCCGCTCGCGATGCACGTCGCGGGGCTTCACCATGAGCTGCGGTAAAAGCGCAAGAGCGGTCGCCACGCTCATGCCGGGCCGCACCCCGGCTCGTGCCGCAAGCTCGTCGGCAGCCACGATGTATGGAGCGCGTTCCTGAGGCGCAACGACCGCAAGCGGTCCGGACGGCGAGCCCAGAGCTTCGAGCGCCAGCTGCGGCAGATGAGCCCCGAGCCACAACTCGCGTGTTTGAAAGCGCGGGTGAGCGGAGGACTGTCGCGGGATGAGCTGCAGCGTCGGGCGCGCGAACTCGACCGCGGCGGGTTTGCGATGGGGACGTGCGCTCATTGGCTGGCGTCCTACGGCATATCTCGCGTGAAAGGCACAACCACCTCCCCCCTCGAGCCTCCGCGGCTCTTCAGCACGGTGAGGCGGACACCTTCGCCGGCGGGCTGCACCGAGAGGCGTAAGACCGCCGGTGAAGGCTCCCGCAGCGTGCGCGCCGAGAGGGGGCGAAACAAAAACGCGAGCGTGCGGCCACGCTCGGTCGCGAGCTGAAGCCGCCGCAAAGCACGAGCCGGCACGCGCTGCGCCCAGGTGAGCGCCACGTCGCAGGCGCCCGAGCGAAGCGCCTGCTCGCAAGCCCACAGCGGGGTATCTGCGCGTATGACGAGCACCTGCGAAAGCTTCACGCCATGAGCCACGAGCGCCGCTGCGTTGAGCGCCAGGGGCGGCGCGATCCATGCGCACCAGCGCGCTTCGGGGCGGCGGCTGACAAAAGAGAGTGCGGGCAAAACCAGGTATAGCTCACCGGTCCCGAGGCGGGACATGAGCATCTCGACCAGCCCGGCTTGCGGCCAGCCACGCCCCGGCAGGCGTACATCGAGGGCGGGGAAGCCCGTCGGGATGGCGTTCGAATGAGCTGCGCTGCCGCCGCGCCAGATAGCGGGATGGTTGAGAAGCGAAGCGAGGCGTGGATCGGCAGCATGGGCCATATCGCAAAGATGTGGAGCAAGATGCCGCGCGAGGAGCGTGGCCGGCACGGCAAATCCGCTGGACGCTTCGAGCGAAGCGTCCTACATCGATCCGCTCGTCTTGCCCCGGCGCACCACACCCACGACGATGCCTTCGATGATCAGGGGCTCCGTACGCAGATTCACCCGGATGGGCTCGAAGTCACTATTTTCCGGGAGCAGCCACACGACGGAGCCTTCCTGGCGATAGCGCTTGACGGTGACCTCATTTTCGAGACGAGCCACGACGATCTGGCGGCTGCGCACCTCGGAGGTGCGATGCACGGCCACCAGGTCTCCATCGAGGATGCCGGCATTCTTCATGCTCATGCCGGTGACCTTCAGGAGATAATGAGGCCGGGGCTGAAAGATCGAGGGGTCGATCTGCAAGCGGGCCTCGATATTCTCCTCCGCCAGAATGGGCTTGCCGGCAGCGACGCGACCGATGAGCGGCAAACCCATTTGCTCGCGAATGGTGTCTTTCAGTTGAATACCGCGCGAGGTGCCGGGAAGGAGCGCGATGGCTCCTTTGCGCGCGAGCGCACGCAAATGCTCCTCCGCCGCATTGGCAGATCGGAACCCGAGTTCCCGGGCGATTTCGGCCCGGGTGGGCGGCATTCCCGTTTCCGATAGGAAGCGCTGAATGAGACGCAGAATCTGAGCTTGCCGGGGAGTGAGGTCTGTCATGGCGTGCGGCTGTGCTTCTATACAGATACTGTGATTGTATCCAGAAAACCTCGCCGTGCAAGTCCCTATGACGTGGTCGTCCTCGGCGCCGGCCACAACGGGCTCACCTGCGCCTGCTACCTCGCCCGCGCAGGTCTCAGAGTGCTCATCCTCGAGCGCCGCAGCGTCGTCGGCGGCACTGCCGTCACCGAGGAATTCCACCCCGGCTTCCGCAACTCCACGGCGAGCTACACGGTGAGCCTGCTGCATCCCAAGGTGATTCGCGATCTGCGCTTGGCGGAGCACGGCCTGAGTCTCCTCGAGCGCCCGCTGCAGAACTTTCTGCCGCTTCCCGACGGCACCGGCTTCTGTGCCGGCCCCACCCTCGCCGACACCATCACCGCAGTGCAGCAACGCTCTGCAGCCGATGCCAAACGCCTGCCCGCCTTCCACGCGATGCTCGAGCGGGTCGTCCGGTATGCGCGGGGATTGCTGCTCAAGACCCCGCCGGCCGGCCTGCATGGCGCACGCGATCTGTGGAGCCTGCTCTCCATGGGACGCGATCTCCGTCGCTTGCCCACCGAGACCCAACGCGAGGTGCACGAGCTCCTCACTCGCAGCGCAGGTGACGTGCTCGATGCGTGGTTCGAATGCGATGCCCTCAAGGCATTGCACGGCTTCGATGCCGTCGTCGGCGCCTTTCAAAGTCCCTATGCTCCGACGAGCGCTTATGTGCTGCTGCACCATGCCCTTGGCGAGGTAAACGGCAAGCCGGGCGTGTGGGGACATGCGATCGGTGGCATGGGCGCCATCACGCAGGCGATGGCCAAGGAGGCGCTGCGACTCGGCGTGCAGATTCGCACCGGCGCCGCCGTCACTCGCGTGCACAGCGAGCGCGCTCGAGGCAATCGCATTCGCGTCTCGGCCGTGCAGCTCGCCGACGGCGGCCGCATCGATGCCGCCATCGTCGCCGCCAACCTCAACCCGAGGGCGCTCTTTCTCGAATTGCTCGAGCCCGAAGCGCTGCCGGCGGAATTCCGGGCGCGAATGGAGCGTTACCGCTGTGAATCAGCCACATTCCGCATGAATGTCGCCTTGAGCGAACTGCCGCGTTTCGCGGCGCGGCCGAGCGAGGGCGCACATCTCGCCTCGGGCATCATCATCGGTCCCTCGCTCAAGTATCTCGAGCGCGCTTATGTCGATGCCCGCTCATCGGGCTGGTCGCGCGCACCGATCGTCGAGCTCGTGATCCCGAGCACCATCGATCCGACGCTCGCGCCGCCGGGTGCGCACGTGGCGAGCCTCTTCTGCCAGCACTTCAGCTACTCCCTGCCGGACGGGCGCACCTGGCGCAGCGAGCGCGAGCGCGCCGCGGATCTCATTCTCGAGACGGTGGACGCTTACGCGCCGAACTTCAAACGCAGCGTCGTGGGCCGCCTGGTGCTGTCCCCGGCCGATCTCGAGGAGCGCTTCGGGCTGCCGCGCGGCGATATCTTTCACGGCGCGCTCGGCCTCGATCAGCTCTGGGCGGCGCGCCCCGTGCTCGGGCACGGCGACTACCGCACACCCGTCGCGGGGCTCTATCTGTGTGGCTCCGGAAGCCATCCGGGAGGAGGTGTCACGGGGATACCGGGCCACAACGCTGCGCGCGAGATCCTGCGCGACCGCCGTGCGGCGTAGCGCGCTGCGACAACCGGCGAGCAGGCTTGTCGCGGTGTGACGACAACGTTTCATTGCGGAACCCCGAGCGCCTCCGGAAGTCAACAGTTGCAATCCGCGCCTAAATTTGATGCAGTTGCGCCGGCTTGCGAAGACTGTGTGGCGGAGGAACTACGCTGGGTTCTTCGCATCGTATCTGTTTCAGGGACTCCCGAATCAACAACCCAAAGGGGATGTTTGTATGAAGAGCGCGATCGTGATGAATTTGGCGGCTGCAGCAGTCCTCGTAGGACTTGCGGGCTGCACGGATATCAAGCCCTTGCAGGCCGACATTGCAGACCTCAAGTCGCAGGTCGCCAAGCTCCAAACCGACGTCCAGGCGGCAAAGTCCTCGGCGGATCAGGCAGCGAGCTCTGCGCAGGCGGCGAGCCAGGCGGCGAGTGGCGCACAGAGCACGGCCAATCAAGCGCTGGCCGCGGCCCAGGCTGCTCAATCGGCGGTCGATGCGACGAACGAGAAGATCGACCGTATGTTCAAGCGGTCGGTCTCGAAGTAAGACGAGATTATTCGCTTGAGGCGAGCAGAGCGCCGGGCCGCCGCCGGCTTGGCGCTCTGTTGTCGTGCACATCCCGGCTAGGGACGTGCCGCGCGCTCGATTTGCGCCTCAATACCTGACGAGCGCAGCCCCCCAGGTCACCCCGCCGCCGAACGCCTCGAGCAGCAGCAGATCGCCGCGCTTGATGCGCCCGTCGCGCACGCCGACATCGAGCGCCAACGGCACGGAGGCCGTCGAGGTGTTGCCGTGCTCCTGGACGGTGACGATGACGCGCTCCATGGGCAGCTCGAGCTTGCGAGCGGTCGCCTGGATGATGCGAATGTTCGCCTGGTGAGGCACGAGCCAGTCGATCGCCGAGTGGTCGAATCCGCTCGCCTCCAGCGCCTCCTCCACCACCTTTCCGAGCTGCGTCACGGCGACCTTGAACACCTCGTTGCCCGCCATCCGGATCGTGTGCCCCGCCGGCGAGTGCGCGTAGACGGGCGTATCCCTGGAGACTCCGCCCGGGCAGTAGAGCGCGTCCTTGTAGTTGCCATCGGCGTGCAGGTGCGTCGAGATGATTCCCGGCTGCTCGGACGGCCGCAGCACGACCGCGCCGGCGCCATCCGCGAACAGCACCGCCGTGGAGCGATCCGCCCAGTCTGTAATGCGCGAGAGCGTCTCGGAGCCCACGACGAGGGCGCACTTCGAATCCCCCGCCCGCACGAACTTATCGGCGATCGCGAGGGCGTAGAGGAAGCCGCTGCAAGCCGTCTCGATGCTGAAGGCGGGGCACCCGGGGCGGCAGCCGAGCCGCTGCTGCAGCAGCACCCCGCAGTTGGGAAAGATGTAGTCCGGGGTAGTCGTGCCGAAGGCGATGAAGTCGATATCCTCCGGGCGCACTCGAGCGGCCTCGATGGCACGGCGCGCGGCCGGCACCGACAGATCGACCGTCGTCTCGTGATCGGCGGCGATGTGCCGGCGCTCGATACCGGTGCGCTCGCGAATCCACGCATCCGAGGTATCCATCATCCGCTCGAGATCGCCGTTCGTCAGAATTCTCTCCGGCAGGTACGCTCCGGTGCCGGCGATTTGTGAGTACATCAATACCTCTCAAGCCTCGAACGCCTGCGCAATGTGCGCGGTCATGCGGCCGCGCGCCGCATGCGCGGCGAGCTCCACCGCCCGAGCAAAGGCGGTCGCATCCGCTCGGCCGTGGCTTTTTACCACGATCCCGCGCAGCCCGACCATGCAGGCACCGTTGTAGCGGCGCGGATCGAGCGTCGCGGCGAGCCGCCGGAGCACCGGCCGCGCAATCCACGCCGCCAACGTCGCCCGCGCCGAGGCCTGAAATTCCCGGCGCGCCCGTCCGGCGATGAGCCTCGCGAGACCCTCCATCGTCTTCAGCGCGACATTACCGGTGAATCCGTCCGTGACGACCACGTCCACCTCGCCCGAGAAGATCGCATCCCCCTCGACGAAGCCGACGTAATCGACCGGCTCGTGCGCGAGCAAGGTGTGCGCGGCCTGCACCGTCTCGTGCCCCTTGATGTCCTCCTCGCCGATGTTGAGCAGGCCGACGCGCGGACGCGCGACCTCGTACAAGTCGCGGGCGACGATCGATCCCATGCGAGCGAACTGACAGAGCTGCAGCGGCGTCGCATGCGTGTTCGCGCCGAGATCGAGCATGTGGGCATGGCCGCGCGCCGAGGGAATGGCGGACATGATGGCCGCGCGCTCGACGTTGGCGAACGTCTTCAGCACGAAATGGGAGATGGCGGTGAGCGCCCCGGTGTTGCCTGCGCTCACACACGCGGCGGCCCGGCCGTCTTTCACGAGGTTCACCGCGATACGCATCGAGGAGTCTCGCCCGCGGCGCACCGCCACCCGCGGTGCCTCGTCCATGGCGATGACCTGTGAGGCGCAGACGATCTCGACGCGCGCGCGGAAGGGTGCGGGGAGCTTCTCGAGCTCGGGCGCAATCTGCTCGGCGTTGCCGACGAGGAGGAGCTTGAGATCGCTGTCCTCGCGCAGCACGCGCAAGCTTCCCGTCAAGCGCTCTTGCGGGGCGCGATCGCCGCTCATCACGTCGACTGCGACGGTCAACACACGTACGCTCGGCTGGTGGAGCGCATCGTGCGCGGCCCCCCGCTGCGGGCCTATTCTTGCGGCTCGCCTTCGGCCGGCTTCTCGATCACCCGCCGGCCGCGGTAGAACCCGTCCGAGGTGATCCGGTGACGCAGATGGGTCTCGCCGGACTGCGGATCGATCGACAGTGCGGGTTTGCCGAGAGCATCGTGCGAGCGGTGCATGCCACGCCGTGAGGGCGTCTTGCGGCTCTTCTGAACAGCCATTGATCAATCTCCGTCTATTGTCCGCGTTTCAACAGCTCGTTCAGCCGTTCAAACGGTCGTTGCCCACCCCTCGCCGGAGCGGCCGGCTGCGCCCCCGGGGCGCCCGCGCAATCCGGATTCGCATGCAGCGGCACGATCGGCAGCGCGAGCAGCAGCTCCTCCTCGACCAGATCGCGCACGCTCGTGCGGCGCTCCGGCGCGAAGATCGTCTCGAGTCCCTCCGGAGCGCGATCCGCTTCGGCCGCGTCGGCGACCATGGCCACGCTGCCGGCGCTGTCGATCGGATAATCGACGGGCGCCAGGCAACGCTGGCATGTGAGGCTCACGCGCGTCGCGACGGCGATCTCGGCGACACAGGCGCCCTGCACGCGCTCGAAGCCTACTCGCCCGCTTGCGCTGCCCGTCGCATGCGCCAACTGTGGCCGCAGGCGCGGAAACTCCTCGAGCGGGATGTCGAAATCGACGCGGACGCGCTCGTCGGCGAGCAGGTCGATGTCGCGCCGCCTCGACCAGTCCTGCGACATGGGGCGCGTATGATAGGTAGCCACCCCCGGCAAGTCAAAGCGCTCGCTCTCCCAAGTGCTTGTTTCCAGGTGAATCGTGTCCCCCGCACCGCTCATTCTCGCCTCCACCTCGGCCTACCGGCGGACGCTCCTCGGTCGGCTGGGCCTCACGTTCTCGGTCGAGGCTCCCGGGCTCGAGGAGACCCCTCTCAAGGATGAGGCGCCACCTGCGCGGGCGCTGCGGCTCGCGGCCGCCAAGGCCCGGGCGGTCGCGGCGCGCCATCCGCGGGCCATCGTCATCGGGAGCGATCAGGTCGGCGCCGCCGGCAGCACGATCCTCGATAAGCCGGGCCACGAAGCCGCCGCGAGGGAGCAGCTCGCACGCCTCAGCGGCGCGGCCGCGCATTTCTACACCGCCTGCGCGGTGGTGCGCGCGGCGCCTGCGTTCAGCGCGACCCGTCTCGATACGACGGGCGTCGCATTCCGCAGGCTCGGGTCCGAGGAGATCGAGCGCTACGTGACCCGCGAGCGTCCCCTCGACTGTGCAGGGAGCTTCAAGGCCGAGGGGCTCGGAATCAGCCTGCTCGAGCGTATCGAGAGCGAGGACCCGACGGGACTCATCGGCCTGCCGCTCATCTGGCTCGCAGCGACGCTGCGCCAGCTGGGCTACGAAGTGCCGTGATCACAACCGCTCGAGCACGGCGCGCAGATCGGGCGGCAGCGGCGTGCTCGCGCTGAAATCGCGGCCGCCGTCGGGCCATTCGAACCCGACCCGGTGTGCGTGCAGGAATAGCCGCTTCAGCCCGAGCTCGCGCATACGCTCGTTGAATTCCTCATCGCCGTATTTGGCGTCCCCGGCGACCGGGTGACCGGCGTGTGCCGCGTGGACGCGGATCTGATGCGTCCGTCCCGTGTGCAGCGCGACCTCGACCAGCGTTGCCTGCTTGCCGAAGAACTGGATAGGGCGGAATTCGCTCACCGCCGCCTTGCCGGTCGGATGCACCCGTACGGTGCGCTCGCCGTGCTCCCGCAGATCCGTGCGCAGCGGCGCGGTGATGCGCTTACGGCCTTCGCTCCAGTGCCCCTTGAGGAGCGCGAGGTAGCCCTTCTCGAAGCGCCCCTCGCGCAGCAGCGCGTGAAGCGTGCGCAAGCTGCTCGCCTTGCGGGCGATGAGCAGGCAGCCGCTCGTGTCACGGTCCAGCCGGTGCACGAGCTCGAGCGTCTCCCGCGGCCGCAGGGCCCGCAAGGCCTCGATGATGCCGAAGGACAGGCCGCTGCCCCCGTGCACTGCTACGCCGGAAGGCTTGTCGAGCACGATGAGGCGCTCGTCCTCGTGGAGGATGGCGCCGGCGATGGTCTCGAGGAGCTCCGCGGACGGCCGCCCCTGCGGTGGTGCGCTCTCCCGGCGAAGGGGTGGCACCCGCACGCGGTCGCGCGCTTGCAGACGCTGCTCCGGCCTTGCGCGCCGGCCGTTCACGCGCACCTCGCCGCGGCGCACCAGCCGGTACACACGGCTTCGCGGCACGTCGCCGAGCAGACGCATCAGAAAGTTGTCGAGCCGCTGCCCGGCGCGCTCCTCGCTCACCTCGATGTGCCGCGCCGGCTCACGGGTGGCTGCCGGCTCATGCATGCGAGTTTCGTTCGGCACCCAGGGCTCCTCAGCGTAAGACCTTGTTTCTACAGGGACTCCCCGCTATACTCGCCAGGCCGTCCCAGGCGGACGGCCGATCGCCGGCGGCCCCTGCCGCCGCCGATGGTAACGGGCTCCGCGCAAGTCTCGGGCGTGTACGCTCGCCGCGTGCCCTCGAGCTTGCGGATGCTCATCAGTTGGTTCTCGGTGATCGAGACCATCGTTTGGGCCGACAAGGCAGCAGCGCCGCTTTCTCGCCGTGCGAGACCGCTGGCGCGCCGTCGGTTGAGTCAACAGAAGGTTTTCGGCGCACCGTCCGCTCGCGGGCGGTTCAGTTTATGGACATTGAGACTCGAGCGCCCCTACCCCTTTGTGCCGCACCGCATCTGCGGCCTCCCGTCGTCGTGACCTTGCCGGCCCCTCTCAAGTCAGTAGGGCCGCATGAAAAGAATGCTCGTCAATGCGATTCAACAGGAAGAATTGCGGGTTGCTCTGGTTGATGGCCAGAAGCTTTACGATCTCAGCATAGAACTCCCCTCCCGGGAACAGAAGAAGGCGAACGTCTACAAAGGCCGGATCTCGCGCATCGAGCCCTCGCTCGAGGCGTGTTTCGTGGACTACGGCAGTCCGCGCCATGGCTTCCTGCCGCTGAAGGAAGTCTCCAAGGAGCTCTTCCTCAAGCCCCCCTCCCAGGGCGCGCGGATGAACATTCGCGAGCTCCTCGCCGAAGGCCAGGAGCTGCTCGTGCAGGTGGAGAAGGAGGAGCGCGGCACCAAGGGCGCCGCCCTCACCACTTTCGTGAGCCTCGCCGGACGCTTTCTCGTGCTCATGCCGAACAACCCCCGCGCCGGAGGGGTCTCACGCCGCATCGAGGGCGAGGACCGCGATCAGATGCGCGAGGTCATGAACCAGCTCTCGATCCCCGACGGTATGGGGGCGATCGTTCGAACGGCAGGCGTCGGACGCTCGGTCGAGGAGCTGCAGTGGGACCTCGACAATCTGCGGGCGCAGTGGGAGCAAATCGACGCGGCCGCCAAGGACCGTTCGGCTCCCTTCCTCGTCTACCGCGAGAGCGACCCGGTCACTCGCGCCTTGCGCGACTACCTCTCGGACGACATCGGCGAGATTCTCGTGGACGACGCCGCGGCCTTCCAGAAGGCGCAGGAGTACATGCAGCGCTTCATGCCCCCCGATGCGCAGCGCCGGCTCAAGCACTACACCGAGGACATCGCGCTTTTCACGCGTTTCCAGATCGAGAGCCAGATCGAGTCGGCGTACGCCCACAAGGTCCAGCTTCCCTCCGGCGGTAGCATCGTCATCGATTACACCGAGGCGCTCGTCTCCATCGACATCAACTCCGCGCGCGCAACGCGCGGCAGCGACATCGAGACCACCGCGATCAACACCAATCTCGAGGCGGCGGAGGAGATCTCGCGGCAGTTGCGGCTGCGCGACATCGGCGGCCTCATCGTCATCGACTTCATCGACATGGAGTCCCCGAAGAACCAGCGTGACGTGGAAGACCGGCTC
>JASHUC010000278.1 GCA_030040235.1 Gammaproteobacteria bacterium
GGGGGCGAGCACGAGAATCGAGCATCCGGCGGCGGCGATCGCCGCCGTCCGCGCCGACTTGCGCAGTAAGTCAAACATGGCAAAGACCTCCCGGTCTTGTGTTGTAGTCATGCCGAGCAGGACACCCCATTGCAATAAATCGGCCAACCTCCGCTGCCGCCGTGGCGTGCACGCCGCACGGAGCGCTGTCCGAAACGGGAGGCGTGCGACGATATGTTTGAAAAACAGAGCTTTTCAGCAACGCATGGGCCATGCGCCGGGAGGAGCCGAGGCCGTAGTCGCTATGCGACGAGGGCGCGCAGCGAGCTCCCTCCAGCGCTACGAACCGGTGCGCAGGCAGTACGCTGAGACTCAAAATCGAGCAGCATCTGCAGTCCTGCGCGACGGCCATTTCGGGCTGGTGTAGCTGCCGGCTGCAGAACGGTCTCCGGGCCGTGCGTTCGCTTCTGCTGTGGGACTCCGAGCGGACATGGATGAATTTTTTTCTTCTCAACGATAGATTTTGAGTGGCGTCGACGGCAGCGTACTGTCCTTCCCGACAGCACCGATCCGCCGTGGTGCGGGCTCGGCCAACGCGGGCGCGCGATTCCCGAGGCGCAAGCCGCCGCCGCACCATGTTGGACACACGCACGCTGCGGCGTTCTACCCTGGCAACTCAAATATCGATTTGCGCGAAGACCCCTGCGGCGCTAACTTCGCTTGACGGATTCTTCCGAGAATCGCGCCTCGCGTTATCCTCATCCAATTCAATCGGCGAATGGGCCGCCCCGGCGCGCTCCGTTTGAAAGCAGGAAATTCACATGCCCTCATCGCTACTCGTCACTCGCCGCTCTTTCGTGAACGCCGCAGGGGCCGCGGTCGCTGCGGCGCCGCTTGTTGGCCGCTCGCCGAGCGCCTGGGCTCTGGCGCAGGAGCCCCACACGTGGAAGGATTTCGATGCCCTGGCGGCTCGGGACCGCGATCCAAACGTGGTGATCATCAGCTCGAACGAGAATCCGCTCGGGCCCTCGGCGGGAGCGCTCGCGGCGATCGCGGCCGCCTCGGTCCAGGGTGGGCGTTATCAGCACGAATCGAAGGGACAGGTCGTCGAGTTATTCAGCCGGAACTTCGGCCTGCGAGAGGGATATGTGACCCTATGGCCCGGATCGAGCACGCCCCTCGATCTTGCGCTCAAATCGAGCATCGGCCCGGACAGGCCGCTCGTCGTAGGCAACCCGAGCTATGAGCAGGGGCCGCGCGCCGCGCAGGCGATGCATGCCAGGCTCTTTAGCGTTCCGCTCACCTCGACGGGCGCGCACGAGGTTCGCGCAATGGCCGCCGCCGCGCCGAACGCCGGCGCGTACTACATCGTGAATCCCAACAATCCCACGGGGACCATGACACCGAGGGAAGATATCCTCTGGCTGCTGCACAACAAGGCGCCGGGCTCCGTCGTCATCGTGGACGAAGCCTACTTTCACTTCTCGAACGATGTAGCGATGATCGATCAGGTGATCGCGGACCAAGATCTCATCGTCACGCGGACGTTCTCCAAGATCTACGGCATGGCAGGTCTTCGAGCCGGCCTCTTGATTGCGAAGCCGCTGCTGCAGGCGCGACTCGCGAGGCTCGGGCAGGCCGTCCAGGATGGTGCGAGCCAGGTCTCGATGGCAACAGCCCACGCTTGCCTTGCGAGCATTCGCGACCGGAACCTGGTCCCCATGCGCCGGGAGATCAACTCCGCCATCCGCCAGCAGACGCTCGCGTGGATGGACGAGCGCGGCTACAAGTACTATCCGGGCTCCCAGGCAAACTTCTTCATGGTCGACGTGAAGCGGCCCGGCAAGCAATTCGCGGCGCTCATGCAACGGGAGAAGATTTACATCGGTCGCACCTGGCCCGCGATGCCTAGCTATGTGCGCGTCACGGTCGGGACGCCGCTCGAGATGAGGAAGTTCCAGATTGCGTTCAAGAAGTGCTACGAGTCGGAAGCTTCGCTGGCTGACGGCGACCTGCCTTATACGGCGCCGTCCGAACTCTCGTACGCCTACGCCTGAACGGCGCTCGCTGAGCGCGAGCGCTGCCGGAGTCCTCGCAACGCTCGTCGGCTGCGCGTGGTGCACGTGCGATGCAGCCCAGTCGGCGCCTGCGTGCACTCCGATGCACGGGACGGAGATCCTCTGGGACCGATACGGCGTGGCGCATGTCTACGCGAGATCCGTCAGGGATCTCTTTTACAGTTTCGGTTGGGCGCAGGCGCGCAGCCACGGCGATCTCCTCGCCAGACTGTACGCGCAGGCACGCGGGCGCGCCGCCGAGTACTACGGTGCCGCGGAGATCACCAATGACCGGTGGATGGCGATCAACGACGTTCCGGCTCGGGCGCGGCACTGGCTGCGCGAGCAGACCCCGGCGTTCCGGGCCGATCTCGAGGCCTTCGCCTGCGGCATCGATGCGTACGCGGCGGCTCATCCGGGCGCTCTCGCCGAGAACTCGCGGCGCGTGCTTCCGGTCTCCGCTACCGATGTGATCGCACACGCGGAGCGTATCTTCCAGTTCGTCTATGCCGCGCCAGCAACGCTTCCCGAGCGCCTGCCGCCCGATGCGCCGCCTTCCAGGGAGCCGGCCGGCAGCAACGGTTGGGCCATCGCGCCGAGCCGCTCCGCGAGCGGGCGGGCGATGCTTCTGATGAATCCTCACCTGCCCTGGGCTCCCGGCTGGTCCACGTACTACGAGATTCAGCTGACGGCCCCGGGAGTGGACCTTTACGGCGCTACGCAGGTCGGCCTGCCGGTACTGCGATTCGTGTTCAGCGACTACCTCGGCTTCACACATACGGTGAATAGCCCCGCCGCCGTCACGTTCTATCGGATCGTCGCGGCTCCCGGCGGCTATCGCTTCGACGGCAAGGTGCGGCCGTATCGCACAACGCGGCATGTCCTCAAGATCCGCCGGCCCGACGGCTCCTTCGCGACCGAGACGGTGACGGTCCGGTCGACCGTGCAGGGTCCCGTGATCGCAGAGCGGGACGGCTCGCCCATCGCCATGCGTGTCGCAGGACTCGACCGGCCGTTCGCCTTGGAGCAGTACTGGCTCATGGCGACTGCGCACGACTTCACCGCATTCCAGAAAGCGCTCGCACGGCTTCAGGTGCCGACCTTCAACGTCCTTTACGCCGACCGCGACGGTCACATCGAGTATCTCTACAACGGTCTCGTTCCGAGGCACGCGTTCGGCGACCTGCGCTACTGGTCGAGCGTCGTTCCGGGCGACACCTCGAGAACCCTCTGGCACGACTACCTGAGCTACGAGGAGCTGCCGAAGGTGATCGACCCTCCGGAGGGCTACGTCGAGAACTCCAACGATCCACCGTGGGATGCCGCATGGCCGCACGTGATCGATCCTGCCCGCTACGCCCGAGTGATTCCCGCGGCTCGCGTCAGCCTGCGGATGGCTCGGGGCATCCGCATGCTGTCGGCGGCCCCCAGGATCAGCTTCGATCGGCTCGTGCGGGACAAGTGGTCGCACCGCTCCGAGCTTGCCGACCGCGTTCTGCCCGATCTGGTGACGGCAGCTGTGCGATACGGTGATGATCTCACGCGGCGTGCGGCGGGTATTCTCGCTCGGTGGGACCGCTCAACCGACGCCGGAAGCCGCGGCGCGCTGCTCTTCTTGCAATGGGTCGATCAGCCCGGGATGCCGAGCGGCTACTCGGGAGTGGGATTCGCACGCCCGTTCGACATTTTCCAGCCTCTGACGACTCCCAGCGGTTTAGCCGATCCCGGGGCCGCCGTGCGCGCGCTCGAGACCGCCGCGCGCGAGACCCTGGCGATGTATGGCGCCCTCGATGTGCCCTGGGGACGGGTGATGCGCCTGCGGATCGGCTCGACGGACCTTCCCGCGAGCGGCGGACCCGGAAGGCTCGGCGTGTTCGACGTGATCGACTTCGGTCCGCTCCACGATCGAACGCGCGCCGCCAATTTCGGCGCCAGCTACGTGGCGCTCGTCAGCTTCGATGATCCGCCTCGCGCCGAGGTTCTGCTGTCGTATGGCTCGAGCTCGCAGCCCGGCTCGCCACACTCGGCGGACCAGCTGCCGCTCCTCTCGAGGGGAGCCCTGAGGGACGCCTGGCGGACCCGCGCCGCCGTCGAGGCGAACCTTGAAAGCCGCGACCGGTTCTAATCAGCCCAGCTGCTCCTCACTCACCCACCAGCCGTGGATACCCGCGCCGATACGGAACGGTAGCCGGACGGAGGCGACGGCCCCGTCCTCCATGTGGCGGGTGTCGACCACCACGAGATCCGAGCGGCCCTCGAGCAGCCGGTTGGCGATTCCGACCAGATAGCCGTCGCCCTCGGGCGCGTGCTTCGCGCGCGGCACGAAGACGCACTCCTGAAGGGTCGATTCCTTCCCGGCGAAGAAGCTCGAGGTGCTGCGGGTTGCGTGATCGAATCGAGTCCAGCAGTTGACGGGCTGCGTGAGCACATGCGCGAGCCGCTCATCGAACGGGCGCGTGGGATCCATCGTCGGCATGAAGCCGTAGCGATAGGGCAGGGTGTGATAGCGATCATCCTGCCGCGGCAGGATGCCGACCGAAGGATAGAGCACCTCCATGCCGTAGGTGCCGACATCCCCTCTCGACAGGTCCACGGTCAGGCGCGTGACGCGGCCCTCGGCCGCGCGCGGATCGTAGCGTTCTCCGCCGGCGTTCGGAAAGAAGGGAAACTGGTTCTTGAGAGCCATGTCCACATCGAGGGTGATCCGCTCGCCCTCGGAGAAGGCTCCCATGACGTGCGTGGCGCAACGCTCCGGGCCCTTGAACCAGCGGATGTCGCGCCCGTCCCCGCCGCGCCGCATGACGCCGAGCCAGGTCGGCAGGCGCGAATCCCACGCGAAGTGCACGCCGCCGAGCTTCATCTGCGCGACGTTGGTCGCCATGGGAATCACGAGAAAGGCGACGTGACGTTGCGTCACGGCGAAGTCGTGCAGCATTCCGACGTAGGGCACCTTGATCCAGGCCTGCCAGGTGATACGGTCGCGCCGGTCGATCGCGAACACCGCCACATCGTCCGTCGCCTCACCCTTTGCCTCGTAGC
>JASHUC010000279.1 GCA_030040235.1 Gammaproteobacteria bacterium
CAACGACGCGGCGATCGTGCTCGATGATGTCGATCCGAAGGCAGTGGCACCCAAGCTGTTCTTCGCAGCCTTCGTCAACAGCGGCCAGGTGTGCATGGCCATCAAGCGCATCTATGCCCACGAGCGCATCTACGACGCTCTCTGCAACGCACTCGCCGAGGAGGCGCGCCAGGCCAAGGTCGGCAATGGGCTCGACCCGGGGACCCAGCTCGGGCCCATCCAGAACGAGGTGCAGTTTCAGCGCGTCGTCGGCATCCTGCAGGAGACGCGCCAGAGCGGCGCGCGCATCCTCGCCGGCGCCGAGCTGCCTGCCGGACCGGGCTTTTTCTTCCCGCCGACAATCGTCGCCGACGTAGACGAGAAGAGCCGCTTGGTACGCGAGGAACAGTTCGGTCCCATCCTGCCGGTGCTCAAGTTCACAGACGTGGACGATGCCGTGCGCCGTGCGAACGACACGCGCTACGGGCTCTCGGGATCGGTCTGGAGCGGCAGCACCGAGCGCGCGACCGCAATCGCCGCGCGTCTCGAGGTCGGCACGGCGTGGGTCAACCAGCATCGCGCGACCTCGGCGACCGTGCCCTTCGGCGGCGCCAAGGAATCCGGAATGGGGCGCCAGTACTCGGTGCTGGGGCTGAAGTCCTACATGGAGCCGAAGGTCATCAGCGTGCTGAAGCAGGCCGTGTGAGTCTTTCGGGAGCATGGTGAGCCTCGGCCAGGGGATGGTTCACTTTCGGGACCGCCGCGCAAGACGCCGGAGGCCGGGCAGATAGAGCGCTTCCGGGAGCGTCACAAACAGGGATGTTTGTGACCGCAGCCCTACAGGGATGTACTCGTGGGCGGTCCCGGCAGCGCTCTATCTGCCCGGCCTTCGTCAGCGAGCGCGCGCGAGCAGCGCGAGCGCGATTGCGGCAAGGAGCGCCGTCGGCAGCCACGCGAGCACGATCGGATTGAGGTTGAACACGATCGTGCCGCTTTCGATGAGCCGTTGCAGGAAGAAGAAACCGAGGCCGATGAGCATGCCGATGAGCATGCGCGAGCCGGCCGCCGCCGTACGCAGCGCCCCGAGCACGAAGGGTATCGCGAGCAGCGCCGCAAACACGATGGCAATGGTTCGAGCGATCCGTGACCAGAAGGCGAAGAGGTACGGACTCGGATCGAGCGAGTTGGCGCGGTCGTATTCGATGACGGTCCACAACGCTCGCGTTGCGAGATCCTGCGGCGAGGCGGCGGCGAGGCTCAGGAATTCGGCAGTGACGTGCGACAGCAGGGTCCGGGTGCGCGTGGAGCTTGCGGCCACGGCGTTCGAGTCGAAGGTGGACTCGCGATAGTTCGAGAGCACCCAGCGCCCATCTGCGGCGGCCCGCGCGCGTGCGGCCGTGCCGATCGCGAGCAGGCGATGATCGGGGGAGAGCCTGAAGACCAGCATTCCACTGGACTGTTGATCGGCCGTGAGGCCCTGAACGTCCAGGATCAGATCCCCGTCGCGAACCCAGGCACCCCCGCCGCCGAAGCTCACATTGGAGAAACGCTCGAACGCCTTCTGCTGCTTGGCGGCCTGCTCGAGCGGCGGGGCGAGCACCTCACCGAGCACGACCTCGGCCGCGAGCAGGACCAGGCCCGCGATCAGCACTGAGCCTGCCAGCCGGGCGACCGACACTCCGGAGGCTCTGAGCACGATGAGCTCGCTGCCGCGCGCGAGCTGGCCGAGACCGAGGAGCGACCCGATGAGCGCCGCGATCGGCAGCAGCGCCCAGGCCTGCGCCGGCAGATTGAGCAGCGCATACCAGAACGCGCTGAGTGTGGTGTAACGCCCCTGCCCCACATCTCCTTGCTCGCCGATGAAGGTGACGAGCACTGCGATGATGAGGAGCACCGCCATGGTGAGGGCGGTTGCGAACAGCACGGAACGCAGGATGTAGCGATCGATGGTCGTCATGTGGCGTCGGTCAGCTCCGGGACCTGCGCGACTCGCGAATCGCGATGCCTGAGCCGCGCGATCCATCGCGGGGCGCTCACGACGAGCAGCACCGCGGCGATCACCGCCGCATGCGTCCACCACAGGCCGAACGAGGCGCGCACCGTGCCGTGCTCGATCCAGCTTCTCCCGAGTGCGATGAGATTCGAATAGACGAGATACACGATGGCCGCGAGCCACACCCGCGCGTAGCGGCCCTGGCGCGGATTGAGGCGACTCAAGGGCACAGCGATGAGCGTCAGTACCACGCCCATCACGGGCAGCGCGAGCCGCCACTGCAGCTCCGCCTGGCGCGCCCGATCGGGCGAGCCGACGAGCTCGCGCGTGGGCGTTGCATCGAGATCGGAGACCGCAATCACCGGCGGGGGCATCTGCACGGGCAGAACGTGCTCGGCGAATCGCATGATTCTGAACTGCGCGCTGCCGGGCACGCCCTCGATGCGCTCACCATCGTAGAGCGTGATGGTGAGCGAGCGCCCATCGGCCGAGATCGCGTGCCGCGCCCGCGCGGCGACGGCGACCTGCAGATATGCACCGCGTCCGCGCTCCACGAACACGTTGGTGAGCGTTCCATCGGGATTCTCACCCTCGGCGTACACCACCGTCGAGCCGCTGCCGAAAGTGCGGAAGCGTCCCGGGGCAACGGCCGCGAACTGACCCGCGCGCAGCGCGATGCTGCGCAAGTCCAGTACCCGCAGCATCGCCTGCGGGGCCACATCGAGCGAAAGCCCTGCGAGCAGCGCCGTGATCACCACGGCGAGGATGCTCACCGGGAGGTAGATCCGTGAGGGGCCGGCCCCGCACGCGATGAGCGCGGTCATCTCACTGTCGTGGTACAGCCTGCCGAAAGCGAGAACGATGCCGAGCAGCAATCCGACCGGGACGAGGATATTGAGGTTGTGCACGGCCCCGAGCCCGATGAGCTCGAGGACCATGCTGTGGGGATACTGGTTGTCGGCAGCGCGGGACAGCACGCGCGCCACCTCGTTCGTGACCAGAATCACGAGCAGCACGCCCGTCACGCCGAGCCAGCTCGTGATGATTTCTCTCAAAATGTAACGTTCGAGTATCCGCCCCAAAGCGCCACCGGGTCGAATTCGGTTAGACTTCCGCGCTCAAGACCTCTCGAGGCCTTGCGATTCCGCACGAATGACACGAACGCAGGAGCGGGATGGAGCGCGGACGGTACGTTAAATCAGTCCGTTCCGCGCTACAACAGCCACCCGGGGAAAGCGCAGCCGCAAGGCCGATCTACTTCGGCCGCGTGCGAGGCACACGAGGAGCATCGATGGAACTTGAAGTCTGGTCGAAAGGGCTCGCGCAGCTGCCCGTCGAGTGCGTGGTGGCCGGGGTATTTGACGACCCGGCGCTCGCGCCTGAGGCGCGCACGCTCGATGCCGCCGCCGGAGGCAGGCTCAAGGCGCTCATCGAGCGTGGCGATTTCAGCGGCCGGAGCGGCGAGACGCTCCTCCTGACCGACCTCTCCGGGATCGCGGCCGGGCGAGTGCTCCTCGTCGGGCTCGGTGCGGCCAAGAGCTTCAATCGCAAGGCCTGGCGGCGCGCATCAAGCGCAGCCGTTGCGGCGCTCGCCCGCACCCGCGTGCGCAGCGCCGGCCTCGGGATCGAGCGCCCCCCGGCGCGGCAGCTCGATGACTATTACTTTGCCCGCTCGATCGCGGAGATCGCCGGCGGAACGCTCTACCGCATCAACGACCTCAAAACCGGGAAGAAGCCCCCCGCCCCCGCGCTCGAGCGCATCGTCGCGGGCCCGGTCCGCGGGGCGGGACTCGCCGCCGCGCGGCGCGGCTTGCAGCACGGCGCCGCCCTGGCTCGCGCGATGAGCGTGCAGCGCGACCTGGCGAATCTGCCGGCGAACGTCTGCACCCCCGAGTACCTCGCCGGGCAGGCGCGCTCGATCGGAAAGCGCTATTCGGCGGTGCGCGTGCAGGTGCTCGATGAACCCGCCATCCGGCGGTTGAAGATGGGGTGCTTCCTCGCCGTGGCCCAGGGCAGCGAGCAACCGCCGCGCTTCATCGTGCTCGAGTACCGGGGCGGCAAGTCCGCCCGGCCGCCGATCGTGCTCGTCGGAAAAGGCATCACCTTCGATACGGGAGGCATATCGCTCAAGCAGGCTCCCTCGATGGACGAGATGAAGTTCGACATGAGCGGTGCCGCCGCGGTGCTCGCGGCCATCACCTTCGCGGCGGAGGCCCGCCTTCCCCTCCGGGTGGTCGGACTCGTCGCCGCCTGCGAGAACATGCCGAGCGGGCGGGCGACGAAGCCGGGGGACATCGTGACGAGCGCCTCCGGTCAGACGGTCGAGATCCTCAACACCGATGCCGAAGGGCGGCTGATTCTGAGCGATGCGCTGCACTACGCGCGCCGCTTCGAGCCCGCAGCGGTGATCGACATGGCGACGCTCACCGGTGCGTGCGTCGTCGCGCTCGGCGCGCATCACTCCGGACTGGTATCCACCGACGAGGCACTCGCCCGCGAGCTGGTCGCGGCCGGGCTGCGCGCGGACGACCGCGCCTGGCAGCTGCCGCTCACCGAGGAGTACGCCGAACAGCTCAAAAGCAACTTCGCCGATTTCGCGAACGTCGGCGGCCGCGAGGGCGGGGCCATCACCGCGGCGGCATTCCTCTCGAAGTTCACGCAAGGGATGAGCTGGGCGCACCTGGATATCGCGGGCACGGCGTACCTGGGCGGTGCACAGAAAGGCAGCACCGGCCGTCCGACGCCGCTGGTGACCGACTTCCTCGTCCACCGTGCGGGCCTGCGCTCCGCGTAGCCGCGCCTCATGGCCTCCGCGGCGCCGGCTGTCACGTTCTACGTGCTCGATGAGCCCTCGAGCACGGCACGGCTGCGGCTCGCCTGCCGGCTCACCGAGAAGGCCTTCCGGGCCGGAAACCACGTGCTCATCTGGCACACCGATGCCGCCGAGCTTGCCGCGCTCGATGAGCTGCTGTGGACCTTCGGGGACGATCGCACCTTCCTTCCACACGACCGCGTGAGTCCCGGAGCCGTGTGCGAGGCTCCGGTGCTGCTCACGACGACCACCGCCCCAGAGAGCGGCATCGACGTGCTGATCAACCTCGCGGCCGAGGTGCCGGAGCTCGCGCCGCGCGCCGCACGGATCCTGGAGATCATCGACGGGGACGGCGCGCGCCGGGAAGCCGGACGCTCGCGCTTCAAGTCCTATCGCGAGCGCGGATGGCAGCCCGTCTCTCATAGCATTCGCTCGGTGTAGCCGCATACCGCGCCGGGTCGCATACCGCGCCGGGTCGCATTCCGCGCAGGTTGTGTCGCGCGCAGGGTCGTGAGCGCCATCGGCCGGGCGGCGCCCGGTATAATTTGCTCCCCTGCCGACGGTTCCTGAGGATGGACAAGGTCTACGCCCCGCACGAGATCGAGCGGCGCATCTACGAGCGCTGGGAATCGCACGGCTGGTTCGCGCCACGCGGCCGGGGCACCCCCTTCTGCATCATGATCCCGCCGCCGAACGTGACGGGCACGCTGCACATGGGGCACGCATTCAATCACACGTTGATGGATGCGCTCACCCGCTATCACCGCATGCGCGGCGACGACACGCTCTGGCAGCCCGGAACCGACCACGCAGGCATCGCCACCCAGATGGTCGTCGAGCGGCAGCTCGAGGCGCAGGGAATCAAGCGCGCCGAGCTCGGGCGCGCGGCCTTCCTCGAGCGCGTCTGGACGTGGAAAGAACAGTCGGGCGGCATCATGGCGGGGCAGATGCGCCGGCTGGGCGATTCGGTGGACTGGTCGCGCGAACGCTTCACCATGGATGCAGGACTTTCGCGCGCCGTCATCGAGGTTTTCGTACGCCTCCACGAGGCCGGCCTCATCTACCGCGGCAAGCGCCTCGTCAACTGGGACCCGGTGCTGCTCACCGCGCTCTCCGATCTCGAAGTGCAGAGCGAGGAAGAGAACGGCCAGCTGTGGCATCTGCGCTACCCGCTCGAGGATGGCTCGGGGCACGTCGTGCTCGCCACGACCCGCCCCGAAACGATGCTCGGGGACACGGCAGTCGCGGTGAATCCCGAGGACGAGCGCTACCGGGGACTCGTCGGCCGCAGCGTGCGGCTGCCGCTCGCGGAGCGCTCCATTCCGATCATCGCCGATGCCTACGTCGATCCCGAGTTCGGATCCGGGTGCGTGAAGATCACTCCGGCTCACGACTTCAACGACTACGAGGTGGGTCTCCGTCACGGACTTGCACTCATCAACATCTTCACACCGCGTGCCACGCTCGATGAGAACGTGCCCGAACGCTTTCGCGGCCTCGAGCGCTTCGAGGCGCGCGCACGCGTCGTCGCGGAGCTCGAGGCGGCGGGATTTCTCGAGCGCGTCGAGCCGCACAGGCTCAGCGTGCCGCGTGGCGATCGCAGCGGCGCCGTGCTCGAGCCCTATCTCACCGATCAGTGGTACGTGAAGATCGCGCCGCTCGCCGCGCCCGCCCTCGCCGCCGTGGAGGAGGGCCGCACGCGCTTCGTCCCGGAGAACTGGGCGAAGACCTACTTCGAGTGGATGCGCAACATCAAGGACTGGTGCATCAGCCGTCAGCTCTGGTGGGGACATCGCATTCCGGCCTGGTACGCCCCCGACGGCACGATCTACGTCGGCCGCAGTGAGGCGGAGGTCCGCAGCAAGCACCGCATTCCCGCGGGACTCGCGCTGCATCAGGACGAGGACGTGCTCGATACCTGGTTCTCCTCGGCGCTGTGGCCATTCTCGACCCTCGGCTGGCCCGAGAAGACGCCGGAGCTCGCGAGGTTCTATCCGACGACGGTCCTGCTCACCGGCTTCGACATCATCTTCTTCTGGGTGGCGCGGATGATGATGATGGGCCTCAGGTTCATGGGAGATGTGCCCTTCAAGGCCGTATACGTCCACGGACTCATCCGCGACGAGCAGGGCGAGAAGATGTCCAAGTCGAAGGGCAACGCGATCGATCCGCTCGATATCGTGGACGGCATCGACCTCGAGGGGCTCATCGCCAAGCGCACGAGCGGCCTGATGCAGCCGCAGCACGCACCGGCGATCGAGCGGGCGACCCGTAAGCAGTACCCGAAGGGCATCCCGGCCCACGGAACCGATGCGCTGCGCTTCACATTCGCCGCGCTCGCTGCCCCCACACGCGACATCCGCTTCGATCTCGCGCGGGTCGCAGGCTATCGTGACTTCTGCAACAAGCTGTGGAACGCGGCGCGCTTCGTCACGCTCGCCGTCGGCGATGCCGGGGCGCTCGACGGACCCGAGCCCGGTTCGGGCGCGGAGTCCCACGCGCTCAGCGTGGCGCACCGCTGGATCCGGTCGCGCTTCGGGCGTGCGCTCGCTGCGGTCGAGGCCGCATTCGAGGCCTACCGCTTCGATTACGTGGCCGCCGCGCTCTACGAGTTCACCTGGTACGAGTTCTGCGATTGGTACCTCGAGCTTGCCAAATGCGTGCTGCAGTCCGACAGCGCCTCCGCGGCCGCCAAGCAGCTCACGCGGCGCGAGCTCGTCGCGCTGCTCGAGGCCCTGCAGCGCGCCCTCCACCCGCTCATGCCCTTCATCACCGAGGAGATCTGGCAGCGGGCTGCGCCGCTTGCGGGCCGAAGCGGTCCGACCGTCATGCTGCAGGAGTATCCGCGCCGCCGGGACTTTCCGCTCGACGAGAATGCCGAGGCCGAGATCGCCTGGATTCAGGGGCTCGTGCGCGCGGCGCGTCAGATCCGCGGCGAGATGAACATCAATCCGGCACGGCGCATTCCGCTGCGGCTTCAGGGCGCATCCGCTCACGATCGAGCCTCGCTCGAGCGTCATCGCGCGACCCTCGAGCGCCTGGCGGTCGCCGATTCCGTGACGATCCTGGAGCCCGGCGAGCCCGCGCCGCCGGCCGCAACGGTGATCGTCGGTGAGCTCACGGTGCTCGTGCCGATGGAGGGACTGATCGATGCGGCCGCCGAGGCCGAACGGCTGGGCAAGCGGCTCGCACGAGCGAGAGAGGACCTCGCCAAGACGCGCGCCAAACTCTCCGACGAGAGCTTCGTGAGCCATGCTCCGAGCGCCGTCGTGGCGGGTGAGCGCGAGCGTGCGACCGAGCTCGAGCACGCCGTCACGCGACTTCAGGGCCAGCTCGAGCGCGTGCGGGCGCTGCTCCCTCCGCGGGACCGCCCTCGGGACCGCACCTGAGGCGCCCGATGCTCGAGCCTCTTTCATGACAGAGCCCGGTTCAATCACCGAGCCCGACGCCGCGCTCGCGCGCGTGCTCTCATCGCTCGAGACGGTCATCCTCGGCAAGCCGCATCAGCTTCGCCTGTGTCTCGCCTGTCTGCTCGCGCGCGGGCATCTGCTCATCGAGGATGTGCCCGGGGTCGGCAAGACGACGCTCGCCCATGCGCTCGCGCACGTGCTCGGCCTCGCCTGGCAGCGCGTGCAGTTCACGAGCGACCTGCTTCCCGCCGACATCATCGGCGTGTCGGTGTTCGACCGCGCCGCACAGCAGTTCCGGTTCCGGCAGGGACCGATTTTCACGCAGCTGCTGCTCGCGGACGAGGTGAATCGAGCGAGCCCGCGCACGCAAAGCGCGTTGCTCGAGGCGATGGAGGAGCGCCAGGTGAGCGTTGAGCTCACGACGTACCGGCTGCCCGATCCGTTCTTCGTCGTCGCGACGCAAAATCCGCACGAGGAGCTCGGCACGTTCGCACTCCCCGAGTCGCAGCTCGATCGTTTTCTCATGCGCATTACGCTCGGCTATCCCGATGCGCGCTCGGAACGCGAGCTGCTGCGCAAGGGCGAGCGGCGCGACCTGCTCGCGCAGATGCCCCCGGCGCTCGATGCCGCTGGGGTGGCGCGCATCCAGCAGGCGGTGCGCTCGGTGCATGTCTCGGAGGCGCTGCTCGATTACGCCCAGAGGCTCATCGAACGCACGCGCGAGCGCTCCGATCTCAAGCTCGGGCTTTCCCCGCGCGCGGGACAGGGGCTGATCCGCGCGGCGCAGGCCTGGGCCTGCCTCGCCGGGCGCACGGGGGTTCTGCCCGAGGACGTGCAGGCCGTGCTGCCCTCGGTCGCGGCACATCGCCTCGAGCAGCGTGAGACCGCCGGAGCCGCCGACGGCGCGAGGCTTGCGGAAGAGCTCGTGAAACGCGTGCCCGTGCCGATATAGCGGTGTCGATACGCGCAGCCCTGCAACGCAGAATGGCGGCCTGGTTCCTCAGGCGCCAGGGCATCGACCAGTTCCCTGTCACACTGCGCCGCCGGCGTCTCTACATCCTGCCCACGCGGGCGGGACTCGGCTTCGCAGTCGTCGTATTCGCGATGCTGATCGCGGCGCTCAATTACGGCAACAGCATCGCGCTCTTGCTCACGTGCCTGCTCGGCGGGTTCGCCCTGGTCGCGATGCATCAATGCCACCGCAACCTCGCCGGCCTGAACCTCGTGGCCGCAATCACGAGCCCCGCATTCGCGGGCGACAGCGGTGTCCTCACCGTCACGCTCGGCAACCGGTCGCCGCTCGCGCGGTACGCGGTTGCGCTCGAGGCCGCGAGCATCGAGCGGGTGACGCTCGATCTGCCGGCGCAATCCTCGCAGCAGGTGCAGCTTCGCGTACCGGCGCCGCGCCGTGGAGTCGTTCGCATCGATCGGCTCCAGATCTCGACGACTCACCCCTTCGGTCTCTTTCGCGCGTGGAGCTGGGTGCATGCGCCGATCAGGCTCATCGTCTACCCGCGTCCGCGCGGCGTGCGCCCGGCTCCCCAGCAGGCAGGAGGTCCTGCGGGGCAGGCTCGCGAGCCCGGGGCACAGAAGGACGAATGGCTCGGGCTACGCCCATTCCGTGAAGGGGACTCACCCCGCCAGGTCGCCTGGAAGGCATACGCTCGCGGTGCTCCGCTCCTCGCGAAGGAGTACGCGGCCTCGGGTTCCGAGCAACGCATCTTCGACTTCGACCGCATCGATGGACTCGAGATCGAAGCCCGTCTGGAGCAGCTCGCGCGCTGGATCGTGGATGCAGAGGCGCGCGGCGAGCGTTACGAACTCGTGCTGCGCGAGACACACCTGCCGGCACAGCATGGACCCGACCACCGCCGCCGCGCGCTCACGGTCCTCGCGCTGTATGGGATCGAGCGCCCTTGAGCACAACGGCCGCACCTCGGGAATCCCAGCTGCGGCCGCTCCTGTGGAGTGCGGCGGCCCTGCTTGCGGGCGTGCTGCTTCAGTTCGGGCGCATCCCGTGGTGGGCAACCGCAACGGCGGGGCTTTGCGCCGCCTGGGGGGTGGGGATTTGCAGGCGCCGCTTGCCCGTCCCCGGACGCATCGTCAAAGGCGCAGCGGCGCTCGCGCTCATCGCGGGGGTATTCGCGATGTTTCATACGCTGAACGGCCTCGCCGCCGGAACGACCCTGCTCGCGGGAATGGGATCTCTGAAACTCCTCGAAGCCGACCGCCGGCGCGACCGCTACATCGTGCTCGGCGCTGCGCTGTTCCTGTTGCTCGCCGCGTGCCTCAGTCAACAGGATCTCGCGCACGCCCCGCTGTACGCGGCGCACCTGTGGCTTTGCTGCTCGGCGATGGTCATCGTGGCGCATCCGAGGAGCACGCTCGGCACCCGTGCGGCCGTCATGCTTGCGGGCCGGAGCCTCCTGCTCGCCTTGCCCGTCGCCGTCGTCGCCTTCCTGCTCTTCCCGCGCCTCGCGGGGGCATTCTGGTCGATTCCGGACGCGGGCGCGGGAGTGAGCGGCCTCGCCGACACGATGAGCCCGGGTGCCATCTCCGATCTGAGCGAATCGTCCGATCCGGCCTTCCGCGTCTGGTTCGACGGTGCACCGCCTCCGGCTGCCGAGCGCTACTGGCGCGGCCCGGTGCTGCACGATTTCGATGGTTACACGTGGTCGCGTTCGAGGCTCCCGGGTTACGGATCGGGCGTGCGCGCGGCTCCGGTCGGCCCCTCTTACGCGTACCGCATCACCCTCCAGCCGAGCGAGCAGTCCTGGTGGTTCGCGCTCGATACGGTGGATGAGTCTCCGAGCCCCGCCGTCCGACTTACCGCCGATCACGTCCTCGTCAGCGCCCAGCGCGTCCTCGAGCCGGTAACGTACCACGCCATCTCGCATACCCTGGTGCGAGATCCGCGGCCTCTTGCTCCGATGGCGCGCGAGCGGGACACGCGCTTGCCGCCCAACCGCAATCCGCGATCGATCAGGCTCGCACAGCGCCTGCGGGAGCGCGCCCCCTCGGATGCCGCCTTCGTCGCAGCGGTACTCGCCTGGTTCCGCACGGGGGGCTTCAAGTACACCCTGGTGCCACCCCCGCTCGGGCTCGATTCGGTGGACGATTTCCTCTTCGATACCCGCCGCGGCTTTTGCGGCCACTTCGCCTCCGCGTTCGTCACCATGATGCGTGCCGCAGGCGTCCCCGCGCGAGTCGTGACGGGGTATCTCGGCGGGGAGTGGAACCCGATCGGGGATTACCTCATCGTGCGGCAGTCCGATGCGCACGCCTGGGCCGAGGTGTGGCTCGAGGGCCGCGGGTGGACGCGTGTCGATCCCACCGCAGCGGTGGCACCGCAGCGCCTGACGCAAAGCATATTTGAATTCCTGCCGAACGCCGCGTCCGCTCCCGAGCGCCTGATGCTCGACGTCCGCTGGCTCACCGCCATTCGCCAGACCTGGGACGCCGCCAACGCCTGGTGGACCAACCGCGTCGTCGGCTTCAATCTCGACACGCAGCTCAACTTGCTGCGGTGGGCCGGCTTTGCGGCGCCCCGTCCGATCGAGCTCGTCTGGGCGCTCGCGATCGCCCTCGCAGGATGGCTCGCCGTGACCACCTGGCAGCTCGGGAGGCTGCCGCCTCCGCCACGTCCCGATCGGCTGGCCCAAGCGTATGGGCGGCTGTGCTCGAAGCTTGCGCATGCGGGCGTGCCGCGCGCTGCGCACCTCGGACCCCTCGCGTATGCCGATGCAATCGCGCGGCAGCGACCGGATCTTGCAACGGCTGCAGGCCCGCTGCTCGCCGCGTATGCGGAGCTGCGCTACGGGGCGCAGCCGGCAACGACGTCCGCCGAGCCTCGAGCGAGCCGCCTGGCGGCCTTCGAGCGCGGCGTGGCACGGCTGCGAGCCGCGAAGGCGCAGAGCCGGAGTTCACCCGGCGGTGGCGGGTCGAGCTAACCGTGCTCCCTCGTCTCCCGAAAAACGATCTGCGGCCAGCGCTCGAGGGTGAGCTCGAGATTCACTCGGGAGGGCGCGAGATACACGAGGGCTCCACTGTGATCGAGCGCGAGGTGCTCGAACGCGCGCGTACGGAACTCCTCGAGCTTCTTCGGATCCCCGCCCACGACCCAGCGTGCCGTGTGCACGGCCACCGGATCGAAGACACATTGAACTGCGTACTCGTCCTGCAGGCGGAAGGCGACCACCTCGAACTGCAGCGGGCCGACGGCGCCGAGGATCAGATCGTTGTTCCGCAGCGGCCTGAAGAGCTGCGTCGCCCCTTCCTCGCAGAGCTGCGAGAGCCCTTTCTGCAGCGCCTTCATCCGCAGCGGATCCTTGAGCACCGCGCGCCGGAAGATCTCCGGCGCAAAATTCGGGATCCCGGTGAAGGTGAGCCGCTCACCCTCGCTGAAGGTGTCCCCGATATTGATCGTGCCGTGGTTGTGCAGCCCGATGATGTCGCCCGCGTAGGCCTCCTCGGTCTGCTCGCGCTCGGCGGCCATGAAGGTGAGCGCATCGGCGACCCGGACCGCCTTTCCGAGCCGCACGTGATACAGCCGCATCCCGCGGGCGTACTTGCCCGAACACAGCCGCAGGAAGGCGATCCGGTCGCGGTGACCGGGATCCATGTTCGCTTGGATCTTGAACACGAAGCCGCTCAAGGCGGGCTCGAGCGGCGTCACGGTGCGCCCCGAGGCGTTCCGCTCGAGCGGCTCGGGAGCGTGCCTCACGAACGATGCGAGCAGCTCCTCGACGCCGAAGTTGTTGATCGCGGAGCCGAAGAACACCGGGGTCTGCCGGCCCGCGCGATAGGCGTGCGCGTCGAACGGCTCGGTCGCGCCCTTCACGAGCTCGATCTCCTCGGCGACATGGGTGGCGAGCTCGCCGAGGAGCTCGTGCGCCGCGGCGCTCCCCAGGCCCTCGATGGTGCGATTCTCGCCGACGCGGCCACGCTCGCCCGCCGTGTAGAGGTAAAGGCGGTCCTCGAGCAGGTGATAGATGCCGCGCAGCTCGCGTCCCATGCCGATCGGCCAGGTCACCGGGGCGGTGCGAATACCGAGCACCTTCTCGATCTCGTCGAGAAGCTCGATCGGGGGTCGCCCGTCACGGTCGAGCTTGTTGATGAAGGTCATGATCGGGGTATCGCGCAGGCGGCAGACCTCCATGAGCTTGATCGTGCGCTCCTCGACGCCCTTCGCCGCATCGATGACCATGAGCGCGGAGTCCACGGCCGTGAGCGTGCGGTAGGTATCCTCCGAGAAATCCTCGTGACCCGGGGTGTCGAGCAGATTCACGATGCAGCCGCGGTAGGGAAACTGCATGACGGACGAGGTGACGGAGATGCCGCGCTGCTGCTCCAGGCGCATCCAGTCGGAGGTCGCATGGCGCGCGGCCTTGCGCCCCTTGACGGTGCCGGCCATCTGAATGGCCCCGCCAAAGAGCAGCAGCTTCTCGGTGAGCGTGGTCTTGCCGGCGTCCGGGTGCGAGATGATCGCAAACGTCCGTCGCCGGCCAATCTCGGCAGCGAGCTCGCTCATGCGGTCTTCAGACTTAGCTGTTGTAGGCGCGGCGGCCGCGCAGGGGAAGCCTCAGCACCGCCGCGTCTTCGCGGCCGCCGACGGCCTGATAGTAGCCTCGCCGCACGCCGATCGGCTCGAAGCCGAGGGTCTGATACAGGCGGATCGCCGCGGTGTTGGACGGGCGCACCTCCAGGTACGCCTCGCTCGAGCCGCTCGCCCCGGCGCGGCCGAGCAGATGCTCGAGCACGGTCCTGCCCACGCCGCGGCAGCGGTAGCTCTCGCGCACGCAGAGATTGAGGATGTGCGCCTCGCCCGCCCCGGTGCTCATGATTCCGTAGCCGACGAGATCCTCGCCCGAGAGCACGACCCGGCACACGTATCCGACCCGCAGGCAGTCGCGAAAGATCCCCTCGCTCCAGGGAAACTGATACGAAGCGCGCTCGATATCGACCACGCCCTGCACATCACCGTCCGTCATGGCACGGATCTCGACATGCGGCATGCCTGCGAGCCGATCTGGCGCGGTCGCCATCAAACCTCCGTCACGAGCTCACGGAAGACGCTCCGGGCGAACTTGAGGTCCTCCCAGGCCTTGCGCTTGTCGGCGGGCGTACGCAGCAGGTAGGCGGGATGATATGTCACGACGACTGGCGTATTGAGCTCCCCGAAATGATGCACGCGCCCGCGCAGACGTCCAAGCGGCAAATCGCTTCCGAGCAGATTCTGCGCCGCAATACGCCCCACCGCGAGGATCAGGACCGGCCGGATGAGGGCAATCTGGCGTCTTAAGTACGGCAGACAGCTCGCAACCTCCTCCGGCTTCGGATCCCGGTTTCCGGGAGGCCTCGATTTGAGGATGTTCGCAATGTAGACATTGTTCCCGCGGGCGAGCCCGATGGCCTGCAGCATGGCATCGAGGAGCTGCCCGGCCCGCCCGACGAAGGGCTCGCCTTTGCGGTCCTCCTCTGCCCCCGGCGCCTCCCCGACGATGAGCCATTGCGCCCCGGCATCGCCCACGCCAAAGACGGCTTGGGTACGCGAGGTGTGCAGCGGGCACCGGGTGCACACCCGCACCTCCGCCTCGAGCTCGCTAAAGGAGCGCGCACGCTCGGCATCGGCGCTCGGCTCGGCCGTGCGCGCCACCCACCGGTCGATGCCTAGCGCTTCGAGGTATTGCGCGCGCCGTGACCCGTCCATGGCTCAGCCGGGCGGCGTCCCGCGCAGCAGGCGCCGCAGGCGCCGGCCGACCCACAGCACCGGCGCCGAGAGCGCGTAGGTTGCGAACATCGACAGCAGCATGGTCGGCGGATCCCACGCGATCAGGACGAAGAACAGCGGCACGATCAGCATGTAGGCGAATTTGATGCGCCGGTCGAGCTGGAACTGCTTGAAGCTCGGATAGCTGAAGCGGCTCACCATGAGCGCGCCCGCGGCCGCGGTGATGCCGAAGGCGGCGATGAGCCCGGTGAGCCCCGGCTCGCGCCACTCGCTCGAGAACCAAACGAACGCCGCGACGATCGCCGCCCCCGAGGGGATCGGAAGCCCCTCGAAGTAGCGCTTGTCGGTGGTCGCGGCCCGCGCATTGAAGCGGGCGAGGCGCAGCGCACCGGCGGCGGCGTAGAAGAAGGCGGCGAGCCATCCGAAGC